>JACOWS010000005.1 GCA_016176685.1 Patescibacteria group bacterium
GAGAATATGCAAGAAAGGAGAGGAGGAGCCCGAGCGCCAACAGGCCGACTCCGATGCGTTTGGTCATATCAAAGATGGTGAAGTAAGCTTATAACACTGTAATGGTCGCATATTTTTAGTCTACACATGCGAGCGGATGTGGATAGCCAGTGGTACAGTTAGTGTATGAGAATAATCTCTTGGAACGTTAACGGGCTCCGTGCTGTGCATAAAAAGGGGCTTTTTGTGCCATTTGTTAAAAAATACCAACCCGACATTATTTGTTTGCAAGAAACAAAAGCAGAACGGGGCCAGGTCGAGCTTGACCTCCCAGACTATGAGGAGTACTGGAACAGCGCCTCCAAAAAGGGCTACAGCGGCACCGCTATATTTGTAAGAACAAATATAAATTCAAAAGATACGAAACTCAAGCCGATAAGTGTCGCACTGGGCCTGCCGGAGGATATAGTCAAAAAATACCAGCTCGATGGCGACCACTACGGCAATCCCAACCAGGAGGGCCGGGTTATTGCGGCCGAGTTCCCTACCCTATACGTTGTTACTGTATATACCCCCAACGCCAAGCCCGACTTAAGCCGTCTTGCTCTGCGCCACAAGCACTGGGACCCGGCTTTTTTGGCATATATAAAGCGGCTGGAAGAGCGCAAGCCGGTCGTCTTTTGCGGCGACCTTAATGTCGCCCACACGCCGCAAGACCTAGCCAACCCCAAGGAAAATGAGGGCGAGCACGGCTTTACCAAAGAAGAGCGCGAGGGTGCCGACCGCATCATCGCGGCCGGGTTTATCGATACCTTTCGGCTCTTTACCAAAGAGCCGGGACACTACACCTGGTGGAGCCATTGGCAAAAGGCCCGCGAGCGCAATGTGGGCTGGCGGATAGACTACTTTTTCATATCAAAAGCGCTAAAAAACAGGGTACAAAAGGCGCAAATTTTGCCCCAGGTCATGGGCTCGGACCACTGCCCGATCACCCTAGAGATATAGGGCCACTGCCCTATCGTGCTCGAACTCGTCAATTAAAAACCCCCACAACGGAGGTTGCGGGGGGTGCGGGTCGGAATCTTCAAACCTAATTTCTTAAATATCATCGGAGTGACGATACTGCTGAGCAAAATGCCGCTTAATCCACATTATTAATTAAGAGTGAGGAATTTGCGCACCGCTCAAAAGAAATATGAGTTAGAAGATAACCTGCGAACACGTGTTTCGTCGAGCAACATCAGGGCAAATGTTTTTCGACAAGAACTGTATAAAGAACTCAATCTAGAATGTCCAGTACCCATAGTACTTTTTTAAAGGACAGTGTAAAGGACATAAAGGACAAAATCTGTGGATAAGCTCGACAATTAGTATTGGCAAGTCAAAATAGCTTTAATCCACAAAGTACTTTTTGCGTATCTCTTTTATCTCTTCTTCTTGCGCTTCCTCTTTTTTCTCCTTGCCGCCCTCCCCTTTTGCCTGCAATTCTTTAGGCGGCAGAGCCGCTAGTTCAACTACTTTTTTCTCCAAATACTCCGCGGTGTTTTTTGCAGGGTCGTCTAAGACTTCCTCCAAAAGTGCATGCAAAATCCACCCAACCCTGGGGCCAGGTTTTTCACGTGTAACCTCCATCACTCTCTTACCGTCTGTTGCAAGCATCCCGACAGAGATGGGGTCTTGTAATGCTTGGGCTATCATCGACTGGTACTTGCGCAGACGAAACGGCTGTTCTTTGGGACGACCGGTTCCTATTCGGTCGCAGATGCGCAGGTTTATAAGCTCGTCTATGTGCTCTCGTCCCACGTTGTTTATAAGCCGCCGCACTGCAGAGAGCGTAACCTTCTCCGGGTCGGAAAAGAACATATGCCACCGCACCAGCCGCTCGGCCAGGTCGATGGTTTCGCGCGGAAACTTGAGTCCTTCTAAAATTTTCTTCACCATGCGGGCCCCCACCACCTCGTGCCCGTGGAAGGTCCAATCCTTTTTTTCCTCCGACCATCGGCGGGCTTTTGGTTTGCCCACGTCGTGGAAGAGCCCGGCAAGCCGTATTATAAGCGGCCACTCCTTGTCGGCGGCGTGCTGGAGCGTGCGCATATTATGTTCAAAAACGTCATACTTGTGGGCCTGGTTCTGCAGAACCCCCACCCCCTGCTCTAGCTCTGGCGAAATGTGGGCCAAAACCCCCATAGAGTGGGCCAAAAGCAGAGCCTTCATCGGCTTGGGAGAGTTTAAAATCCTTATGAACTCGTCCCTCACCCGCTCTTTTGAGATTTTACCTAGTTGAGAAACGGTCTGTTTCATCGCCTCTTTTGTGAGTTCCTCTATGGAAAAGTTAAGCTCGGCACTAAGGCGCACCGCCCGCAGTATCCGCAGTGCGTCTTCCTCAAACCGCTCTCTTGGCTCCCCCACTGCCCGCAACCTATTGTCCTTTATGTCCTTTATACCATCGTAAAGGTCAACCAGCTTGTTCTGTGACGGGTCAAATGCCAGTGCATTTATGGTAAAGTCTCGCCTTTTGAGATCTTCTTCCAGTTTATGGCTAAAAACAACAGTATCCGGGCGCCTGGCGTCGCTATACCTCCCTTCCGTGCGGTAAGGGGTGACCTCAACCACCTTTAATGTGTCATCTTCTATCCCCTCATTGACCACGCCCACTGTCCCAAACTCGTTGGTATAGAAGGTTTTTTCAAACAAACCCTGTATCTCATCCGGGTTAGCATTGGTGGTAACATCCCAGTCGTTTGGCTTTTTGCCTAGCACCAGGTCGCGCACGCACCCACCCACAACCCAGGCCTCAAACCCCGCCTTTTGGAGCTTTTCTGTAACACGCAATACTTCTGCGGGGATTTGGCTTAGAGACCGTTGCATGGCACAATTCTACACGATAAGTTGCGCCCGTGGTGAAATGGATATCATCACTGCCTTCGAAGCAGTTGTTGCAGGTTCGAGTCCTGCCGGGCGCACAAAAGCCAAAATAGTTGACGAGCAAATTCGACTTGTGACCACAGGTACTATATATTTGTTAGGCAGATCAGGTTAGCGGTCATAGTTTAGTGGTAGGACGGCTCCTTGCCAAGGAGCAGGCGCGAGTTCGATTCTCGCTGACCGCACATTTCTTAGGTTTTTAGGACATTATGTGGATAACATTGGGGACATGTGCATAAAGGACAAGTCTTATAGACCTTTATGTTACTTAAGAAACACTTATAGTTAGTGGTTCATGTGAAATCTGTCATGGCAGTATCAAAAAAGAGGAAAATAGGCGATAATGGCGAGGAAGTTGCCTGTAAATACCTTGAAAATAAGGGTTTTTCAGTAATCGAGCGCAACTATTGGAGGCCGTGGGGAGAGATAGATATAGTGGCTAAAAAGGGCTCTATTCTTAGTTTTGTAGAGGTAAAGTCAGTTTCTGCAGACCTTTCACGTGTAACTCCTCTCGAAGGCGGTTCACGTGGAACGTCCGCCGGATTGGCCGGGCGCGGTGGCCTTAGGCCGGAGGAAAATGTGCATCCGGCAAAGATTAAACGCCTAAGCAGAGCCATTCAGACCTATTTATTGGAGAAAAAAGTCGGAGATGAGGTGGAGTGGCGTATAGACATTGCCTGTGTCTTTTTGGATTTTGACCTTAAGAGAGCTCGGGTGGAACACTGGGAAAACGTTATTTTTTGATTTGTATGGTAAATTTGACAAACTCTCCTTTGCGAGCAGCGGGCTGCGCCCGTCGTAGCTCGCTTCGGCGAGCGAAGACGGGCCGTAGTATACCGGTAGTACACCTGCTTTGGGAGCAGGTAGACTGGGTTCGATTCCCAGCGGCCCGAAAGCAAGCCGGTTCATGCTGGGTAACCCTCCCAGCGGCCCGAAAGCAAGCCGGTTCATGCTGGGTAACCCTCCCAGCGGCCCGAAAGCAAGTATGGAACGTATAACACTTACAACCAAACCATCAGATGGTTATGCACTGCTTGACTCCGGCGGGGAAGAGAAGCTTGAGCGCTATGGCAATATGGTGCTGGCACGCCCAGACCCGCAGGCGCTGTGGCCTAAAAACTTGCCGGAATGGAATCACCGCCAAGAGCGGGACCCCACCCTTGGCGGTGGGTGGGACACAGCAGATGCTCAATACGTTAGAGAGGGGAATAGCGGCCACTGGGTGGGGAATATACCAAAAGAATGGCCGATAGAATTTGGCGGTCTGCGCTTTTTGATTAGGCCGACTAGTTTTAAACACACGGGCCTTTTCCCCGAACAGTTGCCCAACTGGGAGTGGCTTTCAAAGTTGGTTGTATCGGTGCTTGCGCTGAATGCCGGTGAGGAGACTGAGCCACCCGCGAAGCGGGTAATAGGCTCCGAGGCGGCGTTCAGCGCAAGCACTTCTGCATCAGATAGGCTTGTTTCTGTGCTCAATCTCTTTGCCTACACAGGGGGAGCCACGCTTGCCGCGGCCAAGGCAGGGGCCAGTGTGGTACATGTAGACGCCTCAAAAACAGCAGTGGCCTGGGCGCGGGAAAATGCCGCCGCTTCAGGCCTGGCAAGCAAACCTATCCGCTGGCTCGTCGAGGATGTCTTGGTGTTTGTAAGGCGGGAGATAAAACGCGGTAACCGTTATGACATCATCATTATGGACCCGCCGTCCTTTGGCCACGGGCCCAAAGATGAGTTGTGGAAGATAGAGGAACATCTTATCCCACTCGTGAAGGAGTGCGCGGAACTGCTGTCGGAAAAACCGCTCGGTTTTTTGATAAACGGGTATGCGGCGGGATATTCACCGCTTGCATTTGCCTACAACCTGGAGCCGTTACTAAAAAAATATGGCGGTACTATCCAGTATGGCGACCTCACGATAGAAGAGCAGGCCCGTTCGACGCACTCAGGGCAGGGAAGTGAGCGGCTCTTACCTTGTGGCATTTTTGCCCGCTGGCAGGCTTGACCCCTGCATCAAGCACTCTAGCGGTGCTCTATAGCATCTTTTAGCTTTCCCAATTCTGCTTTTGCTGTGGAGCTTGCAAATGCCGCCTCCCCGTCGGAAAGGTTTTGTGATAAAAGTTCCGCGAGTCCTCCTTGGCCCTCTGCCGTCAAGCTGCGGTTTATATGCGCTATGGTAATAGCGCGCAGGTCGCGCTCGGCCGTTGAGGTGGCGGCGGTAGAGGTGACTATAATGCCGGCAAGCTTGCCGTCCTGTGCGCGCACCACCGCCCCGCCGGACGATCCCCCCTGCGAAACAACGGTTCCGCCTATGGAAAAAAGGTCTACCTGCTGTGGGTTGTCAAAGGTAAACAGTCCGCGCACGGCCGCATAGGCCGAAGTAATATACAAATTAAGCGTTATCGTTTGTCCGTCAAGAAACCCGGCCGGGTATGCCGCCAGTAGCATACTGTCGCCCGGCGTTGGCAAGGAACCTGTCATGGCAATGAACGGGAAAGTGGTCGGGAAAGGAATACTCGGCCCTGTTGGCCCCGTAATGTGCAAAAAGGCGTAGTCGTGCTCCCCGGTGCCGGTCCCTTGCTCCTGTACTATCTGCGAAGCGTTGGCATCTACCCACGCGGGCGGCAGATACAATAATTCTGCACGGTACATAGCGCGCGCGGGGCTGCCGGTGCGCAGTACACAGTCGACATTGCCCTCTGTGGGGTAGTCTCGCAGTAAAAAGTATTGCCCAACGTGCGCGTTGGTAAGCACCACACCGCGGCTGTCGACCAAAACTCCACTGCCGGATATAGGTTTAAAAGAGCCGCCCGCTTTGGTGGTACATAAAATGTTCACTAACGCCTCGCGGGTTTGTGTGTTGAGGACGGTTGAGTCTATAGCGGGCGCGAGGGGCAGGGCAGGAGGGGTTGAGGGCGCCACTGGTGTTGCAATGGGCGCGGCGGCGGTTTTGTGCGCAGGGGTGGGCTCCTGTGGCGTTACAGGGGTACTTAGTGTGGGCGGCACCTCTGCTACAGTAGAGGTCGCTACCTCTACAGATACTTGCCACTCTCCTGCCACTGGAGTTTCTCCAGCCATTGGAGTAACTGATGTGTAAGTAGAGAGCGAGGTAAAAAACCCGCCAAGAGCTATTAAGACAGCGGTAGCAAACAGCGCAAGCTTCCCCAGTAGCGAATAAAAGAAATCCATAGTAGATATACTATACACGTGGTAGAACGAATCCACCGTCGCGAATCTAAGCGGGCCTGCCCGCCGAAGTCCGCTGTGGCGGACAAAGGCGGGATTAGTTTAGTGGTAAAACGACAGTTTTCCAAACTGTAGTTACCGGTTCGATTCCGGTATCCCGCACTATCGAGGAATTTGCAAGCCGGAACTCGCCGCCGCGCAGGGCACGGCGGCTCGCGCGCACTGCCATTTAGGGTTTATTTCGAATCTGCCGTTTCGCATTGGAAAAAGGCATTTTGGGGCATATAATCCTTAATCACTGGAATCTCCTTGTTTTGGCCACCGCGAGCTTGACGCGATTACAGGACTATGCTATAAGATTTACAGCCTACAAAGACATCATGTCTTTGTAGAAAAGTCCTTTTACATCAAGCAAAAAGGAGGTAAGAACCTATGCTCGAAACCATTTTGACCGCTTTGGTGTGGCTCGGAGGTGGCTATCTCTGCGGAGAGTTCATCATCCGCTGGAATCAACGCCACCTCCTCGGTGATCATGTGAGCACCAAGAAGCTCGCGGTAGCCCTTCGGCTCAATGCCGATTTGAACCTCTACCGAGGCACTAAGGTCCCGCATTGGAGACTGATTCTCACTCTCATGGGGCCGATCACGATTTCCAAGGCCGCTTTGCTGCGACTGTGCGGCGGGCCGACCTAAACCCGAAACCCAAAACGAAAGGAGGATTTCATGTCCTACAAGTACGAGCTCTTTGTTATCGACCGCAAGTCCGAGCTCGACGGAGAGGAGCAGAAGCGCGTGACCTATCTGCGCGACAAGCTCTCGACCGCCGAGTCCCTCGGCCTGGAAGCGCAGTCCGCCTCCATCAAGGCCGACATCGCCACCGTCGAGCGAGGTCGTCTCATCACGACCTCGCCCATGACCGACACCGAGCTGACCATCTGGCGTGCGTGGTTGCCCACGGCGTACACCGACATCGGTGACGACAAGCGGCACCAGCTTGCCAACTACCACTTCGACCGCATCCCACAGCCTGTGCTCAAGATGTGGCAGAAGCACAAGGAGTCCGGTGCCTTCGAGCGCTTCGAGATCTGGACGCCGGAGAATCCGCGACCCGACCCCATTTTGGTCGGCGTCAACGGCACCGCTCGGCATCTGCTGGCCCGCTGGGGCGAGTCCGATGCCAATCTCATCTCCTTCGACGACGTCAAGCGCGAGCTGATGCGCCGGTGGGACGAGAACGAGTACGAAACAGGAGAATACTGGGATCTCCCATTCGTACCCATCTTCCCCGCCATCCTTATCGGTTCGGTACCGCTGTTTGTGTTCGCCTCGTTTGGTATCAAGGGGTTTGTTCCACCCATCTTGGCCCTTTTGATTGCCATCATTGCTTACTTCTCGGTTCGGCACGTGATGACCAGGATGACCACCAGGGGGACAAAGGAACGTCGGGATTCGAGCACACTCATGCAGGCCATCGCCAAGGACGATTCGGTGCAGCGCGAGCTGTACCCCGCTTCGGCCTGACGAACCAGCTCTGCGGCACTTCAGACGCTCATCTCAACCTATCGGTTGGCGTGAGCGTCTTTCTTTTTTAAAAATCATAGAGGCGTCGCCTCTATGATAGATATTGTCAGCCTGTCCAGCCAGTTCGAGCTATTTCAAGTATTCTGCACCAAAAAGAAAAATCCCCGATTTGTTCGGGGATTTTTCTTTCGAGAGGACGCCGTCTAGAGGACTCTGTCCGGAAGACACCGTCTAGAGGACTAGACTCTGTCCGGAGGATTAAACGCTACCTAACCGCTTCTTTAAGCGCCTTTGCGGCTTGGAACTTCGGTACCCGCATAGACGGTACCTGCACTGCAGCCCCCGTGCGAGGGTTGCGTGCGGTGCGCGCCGCGCGCATTTTTGTCTTGAAGATGCCAAGACCGGCAATAGAAACCTCCTCACCCTTCTTGAGAGAACCGACGATGGTATCTATCATCGCCTCAACCGCGCGCTCTGCGTCGGCTTTGGTGGTGCCGAGCACATTGTGCACCTTTTCTGCGATATCTTGTTTATTCATAAGCGATTATATTGGTTAATAATACGGCCTGCCCTGCGCCCACCAGTATAAACCCTTCAAAAAACCTTGCAATAGAGCCACAGGGATAGTGTTTACAATAATTTATCGCGCAAAAGTTGACAACTGTACAAACTATCGTGCAAATTCGATAGCGCGAGTCTCCCGGATGACGTTTACCTTGACCTCTCCCGGGTATTTAAGCTCATTTTCGATGCGCATCGCGATGTTGCGAGCGAGTTCGCGGGCCGCAAAGTCGGTCATTTCGTCCGGTTTGACAAACACACGCACCTCGCGCCCGGCGGAAATGGCGTACGACTTTTCCACACCGGCAAACGAGTTGGCTATGGCCTCGATGTCGCCCAGGCGTTTGAGATAATTTTCGACACTGTCGCGCCTGGCACCCGGCCGGCCGCCTGAAATAGCATCCGCCACCTGCACGATAACCGACTCGGTCGTTTCGTATGGATACTCCTCGTGGTGAGACTGCATAGCTTTGACCACCTCTTCCGAGACGCCGAACTTCTGCAGTATTCGGCGGCCGATTTCCACATGGGTACCCTGCACCTCATGGTCGAGGGCCTTGCCAATGTCGTGGAGCAAAGCACCCGCACGCGCCACGGCCGGGTTTGCACCCACCTCTTCGGCTATCATGCCGGCTAGGTGCGCCATTTCTATGGAATGCTGCAGAACCGACTGCCCATAGCTGGTGCGGAAGTGCAGCCGCCCCAATATCTGGGTCACCCGCGGGTCGAGGTTAAGCACCCCGGCTTCAAACGCCGCCGCCTCGCCTTTTTCTTTAATAATTTTATTTATCTCGTTCTTCGACTTTTCTACCGTCTCTTCAATTTTGGCCGGCTGTATGCGCCCGTCAATAATCAAGTTTTCAAGCGCAACGCGCGCTACGGCGCGGCGCACCGGGTCGTAGGAGGAAAGCACAATAGAGCCCGGCGTGTCATCGATAATAACCTCCACGCCGGTTGCACGCTCAAACGCTTTTATGTTGCGCCCTTCCTTGCCGATTATTTTTCCCTTAATGTCGTCGTTGGGGATAGTGATGGCGGTCGCCATCGTATCGGAGGCAACCGAGTTGCCAAGCCGGTGTATAGCGGTGGTGAGTATATCCTTGGCGCGACGCTCCAGCTTTTCCAACCCTTCGCGCTCGAGCTTTTGCGTGCGGACCATCAAGTCTTCGCTCGACTCACGCTCAAGCTCGGCATAGAGTTGCCCCAACGCGGCCTCTTTGGAAAGTCCCGCAACCTTAGCGAGCTCGCCCGCGCGCTCGGCAAGCAATGCATCAGCTCGCTCTTTTACCGCCCTTACCTCCTCGATGCGCGCCTTAATGGCGCCCACCTCGCGGTCGAGCTCCTGCTGTTTTTTTTCGAGCGTTTCCTCACGCTTAAAAATGCGTTCTTCTTGCCGCGCAACCTTGTTCTCCTCCTCTTTTAGCTCCGCTTCCGCAGCGACCAACTTTTGCTTGCCCTCCTCTTCTGCGGCTACGGTTATTTTCTTCGCCTCTTCGCGCGCGTTAAAAAGGATCTGCCGTATTTCAACCTCGATAGAACCTTTGCGCGACAAAACCAAAAGCCAGCGGAATACATAGCCGATAGCCGCTCCCAAGAGGCCCGAGAGGCCTAGGAGTAAAAATACTATTTTTAATGACATAGGCGATTATTGCTAACCGCTTATGCCCCGAGCTCTTCCGTTTTTGCCGCGCCACAGGGGCGGGTCGCTGTGATTATTGCACGCAGAATGCTCGTGTGTTTAGTGCTTTCACAGAAATATTCGTTACGAGTGGAGCAAGAGCGGAAAACATAGATTAAAGTGTTGAATATAAACGATATGCACGCGAACAAACATAGCAGAACACCCTTACCATACCAGAAAAGGTGGCTTTCCGCAACCTAAGAAAAACGGAAACTATATACCTACTCACCCTGAACCTTAAAGTAGTAGCCTATGATGAAGCCGAGTGGCCCCGAGAGAATACCAGAAACGGCAAGTAGCATATCCTTATAGTCTGTTACAGCAAATCCCTTGTAAGCCGCAATAGCCAGCACTATGACAATAACCCCCAAATAACCAACAACATAATAAAGGGCTATTTTACTTCTCGTATGTTCTCGGTGTTGAGATAGTTTAAAAGCCCGTTGTGTGGGCGGCAAATATTGGTCAAGTTCTACATTGCCGTTACTAGCCATATTAAAGTTCTTTCACTTCTATAGCGTAACGCTTACCGTCAGCGTCCTCTTTGACGATTTTGTTGTCTTTGGCAATATCCAAAAGCTTCATTCCTTTTAGAAGTACATCAACAGGAGTGGTATCAAAGTTTATTGCAAGCTCATTCAACTTCTTCAAAGCCCCGTTGGTAAAATTAACAGTTAGCTTGTCTTCCTTTTTTGTAGTTTCCTCGGCCATGATTTTAGTATAGCAAATTGCCTTATTTCTTGCGCTCCCTACGGGTTTTTTTCTTAGACTTACCAATAACACCAAGTGCCTCGTCAAAGCCGAGGTTGATAGGGACGTGGAGTTTGGATTTGCGCCCTCGTGGGTCTTTCTTTTTCATGAGCACTTCTTGTACTTTAACAAGATGCTACTTAGTTCCGATTCTATCGTACACACTTTCACCAAAAAGCTTCCGGTTGTAAGCCCAAAAAGGAACCACGCCAAGACAAGCACTATAGTTAGTTTGAACCAGTTCTCTTTTAGAAAGCTTTTCATGCGGTCAATGCCTTGTAAGATATTTTACCACGCTTGGCGATTTTTGCTGTAGCCAAGTCAAACTTTATATCCATGCCGTTCTGTCGGTCAGGAATAGGAAACGCTCTCATGCGACTTCCGCGTTCTGTCATGCCCATTACCGCTGTCTTTTTAGAAAAGCCGTACTTGCGGTTATTTTTACCGCCGAGATAGGTTTCGTCTGCCTCCACCACGCCTATCAATTTGCCCCGACCTTGCTTTAGAGCCTCGCGGATACGCATATCCATAAACCAAGCGGTCTTTTGGATTACGCCGACCTGCTCCGCCAACGAGATAGAGGAGATACCCTTCTTGGAGGTTGTAAGGAGGTAGATAGCGATAAACCACTTTTGCATAGGTAACTTGCTCTCGCCAAAGAGCGTACCCGTCTTGATAGTAAAATCGCGCTTGCACTTGTCGCAACGATACCGCTTGTCGTCAGCAAAGCGCATTATCTTAGTGTGCTTACAATGCGGGCAGAAATCCCCCTTAGCAAAGCGGATAGCCTCAAAATGTTTGCGGCAAGCCGCCTCGTTATTGAAATGCCCCGCAAACTGCGCCAATGTCTTAAACTCTTTCATACTCCTATCTTATACCCGTTAGTTAGGGTAGTCAAATGCTGGAAATAGTACAAAAGTAGACAACTACTTTGTCAAATCAATGAACTGTTTATAACTTCTTGCAATATTCACCTGCCTAGTGGTAGTATGTTCGTACGTCACCTCGCCCGGCCTTGCGCCGGGTTTTTCCGTCCCTACTTTGTACGCGGCTTGCGCTCAACTGCGTCCCTAATTGAGTCAAGAGATACAAACCAAGAACCTTCTCTTATTTCCCAAGCGCAATTGTTTTTATAAGCAACAAACTTGATACGTTTCTGTTGCTGTAGGATATTGTCTTTGGTACGCATGAAATCACTATCACCGCTTGCTATATAGACCATATCTAGATCTGACAAGTCCTTCATTATTTCGTCATGCATCTCGACATCAAAGTTACATTTATTTTTGAAACCTTTTGGGTCGGACGAGTCGCGTAGTTTTTTGAGAGGTTTACCTGTCACCTCAAAACCCTCGCGCTCCCAATATTTAATCAATGCTTCGCTGATGGTCTTGGCTGGCTCATACTTTGGAAGTCCTTTATAAATACGAGCGTGTACCACCTCATTAACTTCTGCAACCCACTTGTGGAGTTTTACATAGTCTGTCAACCACCCTGTGGCCCTACCGCGTTTGAAAAGGTTTGAGTCATCAATATAAATACCCACCTTCGGTTTAGGTGGAAGTGACGACAAGAACTCATAGGCAAACTCATGTAGAGGCCGGTACATAAAAACGCCCTACGGGCGCAAGGATATAATACCACACTTTTTTAACTTTCAACCTATTGTGGTGTACAATCGGGGCATGGAACAAGACACTAAACGTAAGTGGCGTTGGGGCGCAATCGTTTTATTCATTTTTGGCCTGGCTATGCTATGGGAGGCAACTCAACAGACCGAGCCAATTAGCATTGCTACGGCGCTCATTGTCGGCGGTCCGCTCGTCTTTTTCATGGGACGCGAGCTTTTCTGGAAAAAACGCTAGGGTGAATAGGTATATAGTTCCCAGAAAAACCTTAGGCGGCGCTACTTTTTACCGCCCTTGTGGGCAAAGATGTCGTCTATCACGCCGTATTTTTTGGCTTCCTCTGCCGACATAAAGTAGTCGCGCTCAACGTCTTTTTCTATTTTATCAAGCGGCTGGCCGGTTGCTTTGGCAAGCAGTTTGTTGAGCCGCTCTCTGGTGGCAATGATGTGTTTGGCGGTTATCTCGATGTCGGTGGCCTGGCCCTGGGCACCCCCCCACGGCTGGTGGATCATCACCTCGGCATTGGGCAGTGCAAAGCGCTTGCCATGTGTCCCCCCGGCCAAGAGTATCGCCGCGCCGGATGCCGCAATGCCCACGCACACGGTGGCCACGTCGGGCTTGATGTAGTTGATGGTATCGAGCATCGCCAAGGTGGCCGTGACCGAGCCGCCGGGGGAGTTGATGTAGAGTTGAATATCTTTTTTTGCGTCTTCCGATGCCAAAAACAAAAGCTGCGCGATTATAAGGTTCGCGGTGTTGTCCTCAATGGGCCCACCCAAAAAGATTATCCTGTCTTTGAGCAGACGCGAGTAGATGTCGAACGCCCGCTCGCCATAGGGGCTTTTCTCCACCACCATCGGCACCAGCTGTGCATACGTTTCTTTATGTTCCATAGTGTGGCTATATTACGCTTTTTCCTCGGTTCCTTCAAGCAGCTGGAGGGCGCGCTCGTTGCGCATAATTGTTTCGATATGCACCTTTAAAAGTTCCGGCCGCGCGTCGGGGAAGTGCTTGAGCGCATGCTCCATTTCCGTTTTTACCGCCTCTTCCTCGGGCTCTATCTTTGCCTCCTCGGCAATTTTGTTAAGTGCCAACTGCAGGGTGGCGCGCTTATGCGCCTGGTCGCGGAACTCTCCCCGCAACTGCTCCTCCGTTTTTCCCACTTGTTTTAGGTAGCCGTCAAAAGTTAAGCCGAATCTAGTAACATCTTCTTTGAGTTGGCCCATAATTTTTTGGAGCTCGCTTTCCACAAAAATTATGGGCACCTCTATGGATATCTTTTTCAAAAGCACGTTTATGATCTCGCCGCGGCGTTTGTCCTTCGCCTTCTGCTCTTTTTCTAACTTCACATTTTCTTTTATTTTTATTTTCAAATCCTCAAGATTTTTAAAATTGCCGAGCCCTTGTGCAAATGCGTCGTCAAGCGCCGGCAGGGCCTCTTCTTTCACCTCTGCCTTGGGGTCTTGACCCGGGGCGGCCGCTTTTGCGCGTGCGCGCCTCAGCGAGGTGATGGCATTGTCTACCTCGTCGGTTATGGTGTCCGGCACGGGCTCCAACCGCACCGTTTCTCCCAATATGCGCCAGTTTTTGGGGAGCACTACCTCTGGGTACACCGCCGTGCGCACCAAAAGCCCCACGGGGTTGCCTTCTGCCAACTTGGTTACCTGCACGTTCGGCTGGCCGACCACGTCGGCTTTGTGCTCGGTTACCAGGGCGGGGTAGAAGTCGCGCATAAAACGCTCGACCGCCTCCTCAAGCACCGCCGACTCTCCGATTTTTTTCAGTGCAACATCCGCCGGTACATGTCCTGCGCGAAAGCCCGGCAGCTCCAAATGGCTTGCCAAATGCCCCAGCGCTTCGGTGCGGTAGGGCTCCACAGCGGCAAAGGGTACTTCGCCTTGGAGCTCGATTTCCGAGCCGGGGAGCCGCTTGAGCGCAAACGCATGCGCGAGAGTGATAAATTGCTCACTCGACATTGTGCGATACTAGCACATCTAGGAGGTGGCTGTCTCTTGGCCGGGGAGCGGGGAGTCAGGTGCCGGTGTGGAGTTAAACTTGCTCTTTTGCGTTATAAAAAAATAGGCGCCGCCCAGGCCAAGCATAATGACCACGATGATTATGGCAGCCAAGGGTCCCACGGGCTCGCGCTGCGGTTTTTTATCGGTGTATTGAGCGGTATCGCGACTCTCCATGCGCAAAGTATATCCTATTTTTTTCCAAACTTCTGGTTGTAGAGCTTGATAGACTTTTGCACCGCGGCCACGGCCTCGGCCTTACCCTTGATGCCATGTATTTCGACTAGGGCCGGCTTACCTTTAAGCGCTTTGTAGGTTTCAAAAAAATGTTGAAACTCTTTTAGCAGGTGTGTATTAAGGTCCGCAAGGTCGTTGACGTCGTCCCAACGCTTGTCGTCAACGGGCACCGCGATAACTTTGTAGTCGGACTCGCCGCTGTCTATCATCTCCATTACCGCTACCGGGCGCGCGGCAACCAAAATGCCCGGCAGGAGCGCGTAGGTGGTAAGCAACACCACGTCAAGCGGGTCGTCATCTTCCCACAAAGTTTGCGGCGCAAAGCCATAGTCAAAAGGGTAAGCGGCCGCCGAGTAGTTGGCGCGGTCGAGTTTTATAAGCCCGGTTTTTTTGTCCACCTCATACTTGTTGTTGGAGCCGCGGGGGATTTCTATGATGACATTAATTTCTTCAGGAACATGGTCGCCCAGCGGTACGTCGTGCCACAAATTCATACTAAATAGTATAACAAATAATTTTTACTCCGGTTTTTCCGCGGCCTTACCTTCCGCCTTTTCTTCGGTTTGCTCTTCGGCCTTGGCAAGCTGCTCGCCCTTGGCAGATTGTATATCGATGCGCCAGCCGGTCAGCTTTGCCGCCAGGCGCACATTTTGCCCGCCGCGGCCTATGGCAAGCGACTGTTGGTCCTCGGCTACCATAATGCTCGCTTTATGCTCTTCTTCTTCTAGCGTTACCGACAGTACTCGCGCGGGGGAGAGCGCTTCCTCTATAAACGCCTTCGGGTCTTCCGACCATTCTATGATGTCGATTTTTTCGCCGCCTAGCTCCGAGGTTACGGTTGAGACGCGCACGCCCCGCTGGCCCACCAAGGAACCCACCGGGTCTACATGTGCATCGCTCGAGGCGACAGCCACTTTGGAGCGGCTGCCCGCTTCGCGCGCGATGGCTTTAAACACCACCGTGCCGTGTGCCGCTTCTGGTACCTCCATTTCAAACAGCTTGGCCAAAAATTGCGGGTTCGCGCGGGAAAGGCGCAGGTATATCCCGCGCGGCGACTCTTCCACCTGATAGAGCAATGCGCGCAGGCGCTCGCCCTGGCGGTAGCGCTCGCCGGGTATCTGCTCTTCGTAGGGGAGTATCCCGGTGGCGCGGCCGAGGTCGACATAAATGTTGCCGCGCTCCATGCGCTGCACCGTGCCGGAGACGATTTCTCCCGCCCGCTTGCCAAACTCGGCCACGACGGAAACCTTTTCCGCCTCGCGGATTTTTTGGATAATCACCTGCTTGGCGGTTTGTGCGGCGATGCGGCCGTAGTCCTCTCTGACCTCAAGCGGGAAGATTAGTTCGTCGCCCAGCTCGGCGTCGCGCTTAATCAGTTTTGCATCCTCGAGCACAATGTGCTGTTCGGGGTTAAAGCGGGACAAAAGCTCCTCGTCGGTCATCTCCTGCGGCGGCTTCTGCGTCGCTTCTTCATCGCCCTCTTTTACAAAACGTACGGTCGACTTGTCCACCACCACTTTTACCTGGCTGAACTCCGTGGTGCCAAGGTCGAGGTTGATGTGCGCGCGGATAATCTGCCCCTTTTTTGCATATTCTTTTTTGTAGGCGGTAGCAAGCGCGGCCTCTATCGCCTCGATCACTTTTTGTTTCGGTATCCCGCGCTCTTCTTCAAGCTCGCTCAAGATAGATTGTATTACTTTGATGTCAAACATAATTTTTTGTGTGTTTTTAAAAACTGAACCGCCCTCGTGGGCGGCTATCAGATGCACATAATCGTATATCAACAGCCCTTTTTAGTCAAGACCGATATATACTAGTAGTAATGCATGTGGAAGAGCGGATGCTCGGCGACTTTCTGGTAGACCGCGGACTCTTGTCGCGCCGCAGTATAGACGATGCGCTTAAGAGGGCGGGAGGCACGCCGCTCTACGAGGCACTGCAAGGGCTGGGGTTAGTAGACGAAGATGAGCTGCGCCGCGCCGCGGCACACGCCATGGGCGTCACGTTTGTGGAGTTTGCGCGGCACGAGATAGAGCAAGAGGCGCTGTTTCTCATCCCCGAGCCGCTTGCTCGCGCACGCAACATGCTGGCCTACCGGCTTGGCGAGCAGGGGCTCGAGGTCGCACTGCTCGACCTTGCCGACCTTGCGGCGCTCGAGCCACTGCACCTCTCCCACAGGGTACTGCCGCGGCTTACCTCGCGGCACTCGCTCACGCACGGGCTCTTGCATTATCAAAAATTATTGAAGGAAAAATTTGCCGCAGTCTTGGTACATAGCGGCGATGCGGTCGAGGCGCTTTTGCACCACGCGCTCCTTTCCCGCGCGCACGGGGTCCACATCGACCTTAAAACTACCGGCGCTCTGGTGCGCTACCGCATTGGCCACGCGCTCGAAGACGCGATGGAGTTGCCCGCGCACATCGGCCAAGCCCTTGCCGACAAACTTAAACTGCTCGCAAAGCTCTTGCCCGCATCGCGCGCAATGCAAGAAGGCCGATTTAAGATTGAAAAAAATGGTGAGCGATACGCGGTGCACGTCTTTGCCGGCCCGCGGGTAGATGGCCTGCCTGTGGGCAATGCAGGCGAGCGCATTACCTTGCGCTTGGCGCGCGAGTCCGCGGGGCACGGGGGCTTTACGCTTGAATCACTTGGTTTACGCGGCAAGGCACTCGAGGATGTGTACGCCGCGCTGTTTGGCAGGCCCGGCTTGGTGGTGGTCGCGGGCCCTAAAAAATCAGGTGTGAGTACGCTGCTCTACACGCTGCTCGACCTGCTTAACGCACCTGCACGCACCGTAGCCACCGTGGAAGAAACAATCGAGCATCGCCTGCCGCATGTGATGCAGGTAGAGATAGATTCGGCCGGCGGTGTGGACACCGCCGCCTCTCTGCGCGCGGTACTCAAGCAAGACCCCAGCGTAGTGATGGTCGCCAACCTTCGCGATAGCAGGGTAGCCGCACTCGCGGCTTCGGCCGCATCGTGCGGCGTCATGGTTGTTGCAGGGCTTGAGGCCAACTCTGCATCGGAGGCAGTGGAGAGGCTGCTTGGGTTGGGGGTGCCGCCGCTTACGCTTGCATCCACACTGCGCGCGGTGGTGTCTACCCGCCTGGTGGAGAAGTTGCCAGAAGGTGCCGCGCGCACACCGCTTGCCCGCGCCGACCTTGCCGTGTTTGAACCGTATGCCGACTTCGGCCGAGTGCTCGCGGCCCTTAAAGAAGAGGGGCTGGTGGAGAAGGGGTCGCAATGGAAGGATCTGGTCTTTGGTGTGGGGGCGGGGGATGGCGTAGTGGGGCTCCAGGAGGTCATGCCCATAACCGAGCCCATAAAAGAGCTTATATTGCGGGGCGCCGGGGCAGAGGAGATTGAGCAAGTGGCAAAGACAGAGGGGATGCTTTCTATACTAGAAGACGGGCTATGTAAGGCCGCAGAAGGAATAACCAGTATCGAGGAGGTATCTCGGCTCTTTACCGAGTAAAAATAGCAAAAATAGGCGAAATATCCTTATTTTAAGGTGTTTTTTGTATATTTTGTGCCTATTTGCTTGACAAATGTCAAGATTGGGTGTATACTAGTAACAGATACTTCAGCATAGGGTAGGTCGCAGCTCGGGGTCCCAAAGAGAGGGGCTTGACAAGAAAGACCGACTATGCTATACTAAAAAAAGTTAACGTCGAGGCACCCTAAAATAGTTTGAACGGAAACAGTCTTTTAGAGGAAGGTTGTGACCTAGAGCAAGCTCTATATATAGATATAGAAAAGCGGCCGGGAAACACTCTTAACCTTAAAGAGCAGTTTCTCGGCCGCTTTTCTTGTTAAGAGAAGTGCGGGAGCGAAAACAAATTAAACAATGTCGCTCTCCCGCTTCTCTCCGCAAGAGAGAACAAATAGTTAGTACATTCGTTGGAAGCAAGCATAACCACCTTGTTTCCAAAAATGTCCTCGCTACGACAGTATGTGCAGTCGGTGAGTGGGACGGAACTTTGACAGATGAATAGCAGCAAGGAGCAAAGTGAAAAAACTGCTCGCAAGAGCGATCACAATGTTGTTCCTCGTTGCCGGACTGACTTCACCTAGGTCGGTACGGTACGAGGGATCGCATCCCGCGCGTGTCGATGTTCTTCGCCCCGATTGGCGGGGCACTCAATGGAGGAAAAAATGTCGAAAAAAGTTGTAAGAGAAAATTCTTGGGCCGAGGCATTTATTGCCTTGGCCGTCGGCATCGCCATCGCCATCGCCATCGCGGCGACGTTTTACCTCTCCTTCCCCCACTAATAAATGTGGGGGAAGCCGGCGAGCGTGACTTGGTTGTCGCGCTCGCCAAAAGGTTTTTGAGCGAAACCTTTTCAAAAAATTCGCTCCTTTATACCCCCAACGAGCACAGTGCTGGGAAGGGGTTTGAGTAAAAAGTTAACCCGCCCGCGCCTGGGGCAGAAAATACAGGCCAAGGCAGGTAGTAGCGCACCTGCCGAAAGGAGACTCTCACTGAAGCCAAGCGGCTGAGAGAGTTTAAAGAGATGTATACACCCAAGACAATTTTGCGCGCTGCCCTCCTGTTCGAGGGCGAGCAGGCCATGGGCCTGCTCGCGGCCGAGCACGGCTGCCAGGCCCTTGCCGCGGAGATTCTCCGCGGCGAGCGGCCGGCGCAATCGCGCCGGCCGCTCATGGCGGCCGAGCAGGCCGCCCGCGTGGCGGCCCTGCGTGCCGCCCGCGCCGCCGAGAAGGCGGCGTTCGCCGCCAATTTGGTGGCGCTCAAGGCCAAGTACAATTAGGCCCCTTGAGCGAAGAGGTTGAAAGGTCCTCTTAAAAAACTTTCACGCTACGCACTCCGGCGGGGGAGGAGTGCAAATAAGGAGAGACGCCATGTACATGGTTCTCCCAAATGGCTTGGTGGTTCCTGTGACCACCAAGCACGAGGCGGCCAAGGTCGCCTCGACCGAACGCGCTCGTTGAGCGTGTTCGGGCACCCAAGCTCTCTGTGCAAAACGGCTTGGTAGTTTGTAGGTTCTTCGGGAAGGAAGAGATACCGAAGTATGGAGGCGACAAGTGGTTACTGTCGTCGCCTCTCTTGAGCTCATCATTAAAATTAATGACGGTTTCAAGAGGGGTTGTGTAAAAAAGCAATCCCTAAAGTTCCGATTTGCTGGCCCTAACACAAGTCGCCACCCACTGTATTCGTGGGAGGTTGCGGCAACTCCGGCAAATCGATGCTTCTGTTAGTAGTGTGTGCGTAATCTCCATGACCACTCCTGGAAAGGAGCGGCTCTTGCCTGTCGATACGGAGGCAAGTCCTACGGGAGACCCACTAGCCGTGGCATTCCCGCTGCGGCAAATTCATGGAGAGCGAGATGACCACCAAGCATTTCTTTTATTCGGTGGGGGCTAACACCCCGAAGTCTGGTTTGAATTACCTCACCCACTCCGGAAGAGTGTGGTGGGACGGCAGCCGTGAGGCTACCGTCAATGCGGCGCAGGCCGCACTTGCGGCCTATGATGTGGCAGGAAACTGCCACGCACGGGCTATTGAAGTTGAGGTCTCGGAAGAGATCGGGTTGATCTCACGGATCAACGTATGTGATCTCCGCTCGATGTCTCGCGACATCGAGTCGGAAGACCGCCGCGACTGGTGGGTCGGCGGCCACGAGGTCGCCGACCCGAAATGGGCCCAGGTCGACTCAGTAAGAGTCGACCACCCACAACAGGGCTACCCGTACGAGTGGGAGCTCAGAGTGGGAGGCAGGCTCGAGCCTGAACCTCCCACCCTTATTGACGGCGAGGACTAAACCAACCCTCGCCGTTTCGGTGATTGGAGCACCGTAAAAACTCCAAAAGAAGTTCTTCGTTCGAATTCACTTCGGCGGGTGCACGAGGTCCAAACCTTCCGCACCCGCCCCCTTTCAAGCGCTTTAGGCCCTAGGCCTAGAGTATTTGAAAGGGGAACTTATTCTCCTCTTGCATGACACTTGCACACCCAGGTGTCGTGCGGGCGCGGCGGCTGTCTAGTAACTAATACGGTAATGCGTATAGCGAACGGCAGCCGCCGATGCCCTCTTTATGTTTGCTGCTGATGTAGCCCCCAGGGAGCTGTGAGTGGAATCCTCTACACTTCTATACGCTTAATGTAAATCGCCTCGCGCGTTTTTACGCTGAGCTTGTTGAAGCGCCATTCGCAGCTCCGTGGCGACTACCCGCCCAAAAACCGCCTCCATTTCGGGGGCGGTTTTTACGTTGGGAGATTAGCGGTAGACCTCATGGTCGCCCACGGCAAGCAATATCACTTCGCCTTTGCTTTTGTCAGTATAGGAAAACACAATGCGGTAACGATAGTTGACCGAAAAACCACGCCGACCCGCGAGAGGCCCTTTAAGTTTGTGCACATGAAGCCACTCATGATTCATTGTGTTTTTGAAGTCCTCTATTCTTTCAAATGCTTCGTGTTGAAGCGCGAGCGGAAGTTTCTTGAATTGTCGCCTAAACTGCGGGGACAAATGGACAAGCAACATGAATTAAAGGTCAAGTAGTTTCCGAAGGTCTCCCTTAAGAATTTTCCCTTCGGAAACTTCGCGTTCTGCACGCAGTACTGCCTCGACTGCTTCATCTTCGGCAAGTTTGTCGAGCGCTTTGCGCATGACCGCAGCGCGTGAGGAGCCGACCCCCTGTTTTACCAATGTATCGAGGCGGTCTTCATGGTCTTTGGACAACGGGACGGATATGGTGCTCATAAGAGTAAAAGTATGAATAATTAATATGAATTTATAGTACTCTTGCCGGTAGTGTGCGTCAAGCGGCTTTTTCGTTTCTGCGAGGATGCTATAGTAACGAGCATGGCACGCAAGCGCCTCGTGGTTGGTAATTGGAAGTCCTATATAGAGTCGCCAAGCGAGGCACACGCGCTTGCTTTGGCTCTGCGCCGCAAGGCGAGAGCACTCCCGGGGGTTGAGGTGTGGCTCGCGCCACCCTACCCGCTTTTGCCCGCGGTTGCCGAGGTGCTAGAGAGTTCTCCCATAAAAGTGGGTGCGCAAGCGCTCTCTGCAAGCCCCGGCGGCAAGCACACCGGCGAGGTCTCTGCGAACATGCTCAAACAAGTGGGCGCACAATTTGCCTTGGTGGGCCACTCGGAACGCAGGGCACAGGGCGAGGGCGACGAGCAGGTGCGCGCGCAACTTTTGCAGGCACTCCAAGCAAAACTTACGGCGGTGTTGTGTGTGGGCGAGCACGAGCGCCTGCAGGACGGCTCGCACTTTTCTTTTATTGAGCGGCAGCTTGTTGTCGCGCTTGACGCGCTCCCTCCTAAAGCAAAAGTAATTGTTGCCTACGAGCCCGTGTGGGCAATAGGGAAGAGTGCGGAAGAGGCGATGCAGCCGCAAGACCTTGAACAGATGGCGATTTTTATACGCAAAACTTTGGTCGAAACTTTGGACCGCAGCGCGGGGCTCAAGATACCTATACTCTACGGCGGCTCGGTCGAGTCCGCCAACACACACGCGCTTTTGATTGGGGGCGGCGTCAACGGTTTTTTGGTCGGGCACGCCAGCGTGGAAGCCGAACCATTTTTGGAAATTATAAAAGCATGCAAATAGCGTTTCAGAAAAAACCAACCCTGCAGGAAAGAAAAAACAAGCTGGGCTTTTATGAACCTGCGAAGTATTAAAGAAGCCGATATCGGCGGCAAGCGCGTGTTGATGCGCGCCGACTTTGATGTGCCCCTGGAGGGCGGGCGAGTGGTAGACGACACGCGCATCCGCGCGGTACTGCCCACGCTCGAGCTTTTGCACGCGCGTGGTGCTGCTAAGATAATTTTATTGGCCCACCTGGGCCGCCCCGGGGGCAAGGCGATAGAAGGTCTGCGTGTCGCTCCCGTGGCCATGCGCCTGCACGAACTTACCCGCGTCCCGTTTGAGTTGCGGGAGAATCTGCGCTTCGACCCGCGCGAGGAGGCAAACAATGCAGGATTTGCAAAAGAATTAGCGGGCCTGGGCGACGTGTTTGTAAACGAAGCATTCGCCGACTCGCATCGTGCACACGCCTCTATTGTTGGAATACCAACATTTTTACCAAGCTACGCGGGCCTGCGTTTACAAGAGGAGGTTACACAACTCTCTCGCGCACTTACCCCGCCCAAAGGCGCGGTGGCCATCATTGGCGGTGCCAAGTTCGAAACAAAGGTGCCCCTCCTAACGGTACTTATAGAGCATTACACCCACATACTTTTGGGGGGTGCTTTGGGTAACGACATAATCAGGGCGCGCGGGTTCCCCGTGGGCGTGTCGACCGTTTCAGCTACGCCCGCTCCTGAAGTGCTAGCCAGAAGTGACCGCTTGCAGGTGTCTGAGGACGCAGTAGTCGCAGAAGCGGGTGCCAATGCCGAGCGCACTTGTTTGGTAAACGACATACGCGCAAACGAGCGCATCATAGACATCGGGCCGCGCACTCGCGCGGTGTGGGGCGAAGTGGTCTCGCACGCACCTTTTGTATTGTGGAATGGTCCGTTGGGTGTGTATGAAGAAGGATACAGAGATGGCACCGACGCGGTTGCCGCCGCATTGGCAGATGCAAAGGTGCGCGCCGTGGTGGGCGGTGGCGACACCATTGCCGCACTTTCTAAACACTCGTTTGACCCGGCCAAAGTCTTCCTTTCAACTGGTGGTGGAGCGATGCTCGAGTTTTTGGCACGCGGCACTTTACCAGGCCTCGAGCCGCTGAAAGTGTAGAGGAGCGGACAAACCCCTGCAAAGAGAGTAGGACTTGGCCTAGCGGCCCGGAGCGCTCTCTTTGCAGGGGTTTGTTCGTGTAACAGACTAGAGAGCCGCTCGCAGTTTTGCCGCGTTGCCCATGAGGTCATTCTTGTCGCCCACGACTCCACTTTCGGGGAAGACCCAAATATGCGCGTGGGCGACCTCGTCGCCCACAATTTTTGAAAGTATCCACTGCGTATTAAATGCTTTGCGCTGTGCGAGCGCGATTTTCTTTACCACTTCGAAGTACGCGCCGACATCGGGGACATCCCACACCCATTGGATGTGTTTTTTTGGGACCACTTGGGCGTGGCCTGGCGCGTGCGGGCGGTTGTCGAGGAACGCCAAAAAATTTTCGTCCTCGTACACCTTGGAGGCGGGCACCTCCCCGGAAACGATTTTGCAAAAAATACAGTTATTCATGTCTTGGCTAAGCAAAAACCCTTCGTGCAGGAGTAGGGCTCCCGTTCATCTCTCCGGAGCGAAGGGTTTTTGCTTAGCCTAGTATATACTAGGCGGGATGAAATCCTACCGCCTGCGCGAGCGGCTGCACGACGAACTGATTTTTGACCTCTTGTATTCGCGGGGTATCGAGGGAGAGCAGGATATTAAAAATTTTCTCGAGCCGGACTTTGTCCGCGACTCCGGCGACCCGTTTTTGTTGCCCGACATGGGCGTGGCGGTGGAGCGTCTGCTGTCTGCGAAGAAAAATGGCGAGCAGGTAGCCGTGTGGAGCGACTACGACTGCGACGGCATCCCCGGCGGGGTGATGCTCACCGAGTTTTTGCGCGCGGTGGGTTTTACAGCCCGGCACTACATCCCGCATCGCCACACGGAAGGATACGGGCTTAACGAAGACGGCCTTGCTGAACTCGCACAGACCGGTGTCAAAGTTATTATCACCATAGACCTTGGCACCACCGAGCACGAGTCTATATCCTATGCAAACAAAAAAGGAATTGATGTGATAGTTACCGACCACCACCAGGTGTCCCCCACATCATATGCTACTCCGGAGACTGAGCCACCCGCGAAGCGGGTAATAGGATCCGGGGCGGCATATGATGTGGGAAATTTGCCTCCGGCGCTCGCGGTCATCAACCCCAAGCGCGCCGATTCGGCATACCCATTCAACGGCCTGTGCGGCGCCGGCGTGGCGTGGAAGCTGGTGCAGGCGATTTTGTCAAAAATGAGAGAGGGCGGGCAACCCTTCGACTACGCAGAGGGTAAAGAAAAGTGGCTCCTAGACCTTGTGGGATTGGCAACCCTGTCCGATATGGTTCCCTTGGTGGGAGAAAATAGGATGCTCGCGCACTTTGGGCTCACGGTGATGCGTCGCAACCGCCGCCCGGGGTTTGCCGCACTCCTAAAGCTTTTGCGTATAAAATCGCACACGCTTACCGAGGACGATATCGGGTTTATGGTGGCGCCGCGCATCAACGCCGCCTCACGCATGGACAGTCCGGAAGCGGCCGCCCGGCTTTTAGCAACAGAAGACCCGGCAGAAGCGCGCGAGCTTGGCGAGGCGCTCGAAGCGCTCAACAACCAGCGCAAGGGCTTGGTTGCCGCGACGGTCAAAGAGGCAAATCATCGCCTCGCGCAAACATCAGTCGAGAGTCCGGTCATTGTGATGGGCAGCCCTTCGTGGCGGCCGGGGATATTGGGGCTTGTGGCAAACTCGCTTATGGGCGCACATGGCAAGCCGGTTTTTTTGTGGGGTAGGGAAGGAGGTGAAACTCTCAAAGGGTCATGCCGCTCCGATGGCGCGCTAAACGTGGTTGACCTTATGGGCACCGCCCAAAGAGCTCTGCCCGACGGGGTGTTTGAAGATTTTGGCGGGCACCATGCGGCAGGCGGATTCTCACTCACGCAAGAGCGAGTACACGAGCTGCCAACGCGGCTCGCCGGTGCGTACGAAACTTTGCGCAAGATCTCTTCAGTAGTTGAGCCGGTTGTGCTGGAGCGCGAGGTAGACCTTGCGGAAGTAGGCCACGCCCACACAGCGTTGGCGCGACTGGCCCCCTTTGGCGAAGGCAATCGCAAGCCGCTTTTTATCTTCCCGCGTGTTTCTCTCGAGGGAGTGCGGATGTTTGGTAAGGCGCAGGACCACTTGGAAATAAAGTTGAGCAAGAACGGAGTGCGAGTACCGGGTGTTTCATTTTTCTCTAGTCAGGATTCTTTTTCAAAAAAAGTAGAAGCAGGATTGACCGCCGACATAGTAGGGCATATAGAAAACGATTGGCGCGGCGGTCCACGCGTCCGTGTTACGGATGTTATCTAACTCGTTATTTTAAAGGCTGCTCCTTTTCGGAAATTTCTCTGCATTGGTGTTACACAACATCTCCGACATTCACCCCGCTATTTACAATGCTCTCCCCCTACTGCAACACACTAACTCATAGCTATAGCGTATACTTAGTGTGTGGGGAAATTAGAGGTAGAACATACCAGAAGGCAAAGACGAACCGACCTTCAAAAGGTGGTGCTTGGCACTGTTGCAGCCGCCGGCGTATTGAGTATTGCGCTGGTGGCGCCAAATGTACTCGGGGCTCTTAGTAAGTTGGGAATGATCCCCACGAAAAGACAACCCGACTCTATCCGTGCCGCACGCAACCGGTTGGTACATCATGGCTTTTTACAGTACGAAGGGAAGATGTTGCGCTTGACGGCAGAGGGAGAGAAAAAACTTCGTTCGCTCGAACTACACAACTATCAGATCCCTAAACAAAAACGGTGGGACAAAAAATGGCGCGTCCTTATTTTTGATATCCCTGAAAAAAGAAAATCATTGCGAGAAAAAATACGCCGTACCCTTGCGGTCATCGGTTTTGTGCGGCTGCAAGACAGTGTGTGGATCTACCCGTACCCGTGCGAAGATCTTATTACGCTGCTCAAGGCAGATTTTAAAATAGGGAAGGATGTGCTGTATATGATAGTCGACACGCTCGAATATGACGCGCCAATTAGAGAGCGGTTTGATTTAAGTGTTTTGTCCTAAAATAACAAACGCATTAACTCATAGCTATAGCAACAAGCTAATGCGTGGTGTTTTTATCCTGTTGAAAAAGGTTTAAAAAACGATGTCAAAAATAAAAAAAGAGTCGATTTTACTCTTTGTGCGCTATACTGCAACCCATGGAGCGGATTGTCATACACACAGACGGCGGGGCACGAGGGAACCCCGGCCCCGCAGGTATTGGCGCGATAATCGCTGATGAAAACGGAAAAGTTCTGAAGGAAATTTCCGCATACATCGGCGAGCAGACCAACAACTACGCCGAATACGAAGCACTCATCCGCGCACTGGGAGAAGCAAAACTGCTGTTTGGCGCCGCACTGCGCGACATGCGGGTAGAGGTGATGATGGACTCGGAGTTGGTGGTGCGCCAACTCGCCGGCATTTATAAAGTAAAAGATGTGGGACTAAAAGAACAGTTTGCCCGCGTGGCGGCGCTACGCGCGAGCGACCTGCCCAATCTTATCTTTTCGCATGTGCGGCGCGAGGCAAATATCCGCGCCGACGAGTTGGTAAACGCGGCACTTGATGGGCATTTGAGTAAGGCTAGGGTATAGTCTCTGCCGCAACCCGGGGCCGGGTTGCGGCTATGACTTCCGGCGGATTTTTATATGCAACAGCTGCAGGCGCGTGTGCGGGAGTCGCCGCCGGCCTCTTTGGCGCGGCGGGGAGTTTTGCGGCCGCGGCGCTTGTACTATCTGCCGTATTGTTGTTAGTTGGCCGCACGCGGCCTCTCGTGCTTTTTGCCGCCGCGGCCGCCGCGGCCGCGGCACTGGGGCTTGTCCGCACAGACTTGTTTTTGCAAGCGCGACAGCAAGACACCATAGCCGAGTTTGCGGGAAATACCTCGGTAGTTAAAGGTACGGTGGCCGCAGACCCGGACAAGCGCGCGACCTCTTTGCGCCTTACCGTGTCGGTGGTCTCGGCTGGCGGGGAAGTGGCGCAGGGAACCCTCCTTGCAGTGGTGCCTAGAGAAACGGCCGTTTCCTACGGCGACCATGTTACTCTTTCGGGGAAGGTTACGCTACCGGAAGTATTTGAAACAGATACCGGCCGCACGTTTAACTACCCGGCGTACCTTAGCGTGCAAGGCGTTTCTGCCATGATGCAGTACGCGCAGGTTATAGATAGTGCGCGAGGGGCGCCTTCGCCGCGACGTTTTTTATTTTCAATAAAGCAGGAGTTTGAGCGCTCGCTTGAGCGCACGTTCCCCGAGCCGGATGTGTCGCTTATGGAGGGGTTGTTGCTGGGCGAGCGGCGCGGGTTGCCGCAAGAGGTAACGCAAGCGTTTGTGGCATCGGGCCTCATACACATAGTGGTACTTTCCGGCTATAACATCTCTATCGTGTCCGAGGCAATACTGCGCTCGCTTTCTTTTTTACCGCGCACCGTCGGCTACTCGTTGGGCGGGGTGGGGATGGTGCTCTTTGCACTGCTCACCGGCGGCGGCGCCACCACGGTGCGTGCGTGCATCATGGGGCTCATTGCAATACTCGCCCGCTACCTCCATCGAGAGTCCGCCGCACTGCGCGCGCTGGCTCTCGCTGCGGCCGGCATGGCGCTGTGGAACCCGCTGGTGCTATTACACGATCCTTCTTTTATCCTTTCGGTTCTTGCGACGTTTGGGCTTGTCACGCTTTCTCCCGCAATCGAGCGGCGCGTGCCGAAATTTTTAAAAAAGATGCCACAGGTTGCCTCTATTGCCGCCTCAACCATCGCCGTGCAGCTTTATATACTTCCGGCATTGCTCTACCAAACCGGCATACTTTCTTTTTTGGCGCTGCCGGCAAACATGCTGGTGTT
Source organism: Patescibacteria group bacterium (assembly GCA_016176685.1). Classification (GTDB taxonomy): domain Bacteria; phylum Patescibacteriota; class Minisyncoccia; order Phycocordibacterales; family SBAW01; genus GWA1-54-10. Next base: position 28,029 of record JACOWS010000005.1, read on the forward strand.
GCCTATGGTGCCCGCGGCGATGCTTGCGGGTTTTGCCGCGGGGATAGCAGGGTTACTGCACCCCGCCCTCGCGTTTTTTGCGGCTCTCCCCGCAGACCTTTTGCTCAAATGGATGCTGGTGGTCGCAAAAACGACTACCGCTATACCGCTTTCCGCAACTACCCTGCCCGCGCTCCCTACATGGGTTGTCGTCGCGGTGTATATACCGCTCACTTGGCTGGCTATTTTTGTGTATCGGCGAAACGCCGCTCACACACGCTCCAGTTGAGGTTTTCAAAAAACGCGTCTATATATTTTCCTTTGCCCGCGGCGCCGTAGTCGAGTACAAACGCGTGCTCCCACACATCGAGCGCCACAATAATGGGCAGTGTTGCAAAGTGCCCTATGTGCTGTTCACTGCTCCAACCGACCAAAAATTGTTTTGCTTCCTGGTCGAAGTACAACAGCGCCCAGCCTGGGCCGCGCATGCCGGCCACATGCCGCATTTCCTCTAAGCAATAGTCAGAGTCGTTGTATTGCTGTTTTAGAACTTGACCGAGCATTGAATCTCGGCTCAATGCTTTAGGTCCACCCTCAAACTGGGGGAAGTACAGCTCGTGCAAACGCATTCCGCCAAACTCAAAACTGCGGCGGCGCATCAGCTCGGCTATAGCCGGCGCATTTTTTTCACTATCTTTCATCAACTCGCCTGCGAGCGCGGTCATCGCGTTAAAATTTTTAACGTAACCGGCATACAGCCCCAGGTGCTGCTTAATAGACTCGGCGGAAATGCCCTTAAGCTTGGGGATAGTAAACTTTTTTTCTTGGTATTGCATATATAAGCAGTATAACGCAGTCCACAGGCACTTCTGTAGGGGGGGGGTTGCAAAAAAACACAGTTGTGCTATTGTTGTGTCGGACGATTTTGGGACGGAAGCGCAAAGGGAGGAAACCATGCGCACTTTTATTCTCGCAGCAATGCTTTTTTTCTGTGCCAGCGCTTTGCAGGCACAGGAGGTCAATGGCGGTAAGGGGGACCAGGCCCCTCTCTACCAGCCGGCGGTGAATGCCGCCGGCAAGGCAGACCGAGCCAGCTCGGTCTTCCGCAAGAACAGCTCGGCCCCGGCCAAGGAGCTGATGCGGCCGGGGGAACGCAAATACGCTCCCATTGGGGAACACCCCAGCTTCATGCAGGCCTGACAAGTTTTTGGGCGGCGCGAGCAATCGCGCCGCCTCTCTTTTTTATGTATAGTGCGCGGTATGCAAAAGTTTTGGCGCTACCGCTCGTACTTTTTTGTCGGGTTCCTTGCACTTTTTACTTCAGCGCTATGGGTTGCGGTGTTTGCCGCAACCCCAAGCGGTGTACTCACCGTCGCGGTGCTCGACGTCGGGCAGGGCGACTCTATATATATAGAGTCGCCGACCGGGCAACAGCTCGTGATAGACGGTGGGCCGGGGAGCGCACTTTTGCAGGCACTCCCCGCCGTGATGCCTATGGGCGACCGTTCGCTTGACGCCATTGTCGAGACGCACCCCGATGCCGACCACATTAGCGGGTTTGTCGACCTCCTTGCCCGCTACACCGTAGATATATTTATTAAGCCGGGGATAGCAAAAGATACTGCAACCGCCCGCGCGCTTGAGCGGGAAGTGGCGGATAAAAAAATCTCGACCTACCTTGCGCGCCGCGGCATGTGGCTGGAGCTCGGCGGGGGAGCCGAGCTCCACATCCTTTCCCCGGAGCGCGATGTTTCGCGCATTACAAAAACAAACGACGGCGCGGTGGTCGCGCACTTGGTCTATGGCAAGACCACTATGCTGTTTATGGCGGATGTGTCCAGTGCGGTGGAAAACCGCCTGGTGTTGCTTGATGGCACGGGGCTCAAGAGCGACATACTAAAAGTAGCCCATCACGGCTCAAAATATTCCAGCGCCAGCGCCTTTCTTTCCGCCGTTTCGCCTGCCGCCGCGGTTATTTCTGTCGGCAAAAACTCATACGGCCACCCCACAGACCAGGCGCTTTCTCGGCTTGCGGCGTATAGCGGCGAGATACTGCGTACCGACCAGGCCGGTACTATCGTATTTGTCTCGGATGGGGAAAACTTTGTCCGAAAATAGTGACAGGCCAACTACCCAAAAAGCAAACAAAAAAGAGAGCGCTCCGGGCCGCTAGGCCAAGTCTTACTCTCTTTTTTGTTTGCTTTTTGGGGTGGTCCTAAATAACCCCCGCTGTTTTAAGTGTTTTGTAGGCGCCGCGTTTGGTAAGCGTTTTAAACCCTTTGGTAGAGAGGGTAACCACCACCGTGCGGTTGAGCTCCGGCACAAAAACACGCTTTTTTTGCATGTTGGGTTGTTTGCGGACAGAGCCGGTGGGGTTGTACTTGGTGGCGCGTACGCGGTTGCTGTACCCGCCGCCTACCCGGGAGCCCTTTTTGGTGACTGGACAAATTTTCGCCATAGAGATACGCATGGTACCATACGAAAACACCTATGCAAATAGACGTTATCTTTGGCGTTTTGGTCCTGCTGTTTTCCGTAATACTCCACGAGGTGGCGCACGGCTACATGGCCGACTACCTGGGCGACCCGACCGCGCGCCACTCGGGGCGGCTCACGCTCAACCCTATTTCGCACATAGACCCGTTTGGTTCGGTTATTCTGCCGGCGTTGTTGGCACTCACGCATTCGCCGTTTCTCATCGGCTATGCCAAGCCGGTGCCCTACAACCCCTACAACCTGCGCGGTTTTTATGGCGAGGCCCTGGTGGCTTTTGCCGGCCCGGCAACCAACATTGCTCTGGCACTGTTGTTTGGCCTCACCATACGTTTTTTTGGCGCACTCCTTAGCCCAGCATTGGTGAGCGCATTTGCGGTGGTGGTGTACATCAACATACTCCTGGCGCTTTTTAACCTTGTCCCTCTGCCGCCCCTGGACGGCTCCAAGGTACTCTCCGCGATTTTGCCGACGCGCCTCGCGCTTGGCTACCACAACTTCCGCGCCTCCTTTGAGCGGCTCGGGATGTTTTCCGGTCTACTGCTTATTTTGGTTTTTTTGTACCTCTTTTCTCCATTCTTCTTCGCGCTCTTACGCAGTACCTTCACGCTTTTGACAGGCGTGGGTATATAAAGTAGAGTACGGGCACTCCCGCTTGGGCGGCCTGCCTGCCGTCAGGCAGGGTTTTTAATTCCACATGGCACGCATCAACCAACTCATACGCAAAGGGCGCAAGGTCCGCCCCACCAAGTCTAAGTCGCCCGCTTTGGCGCGTGGCTTCAACGTGCTTGAAAACCGCCCGGTCTTTTACCCTTCGCCCTTTAAACGCGGCGTATGCACCAAGGTAACCACCACCACCCCGCGCAAGCCAAACTCCGCTATCAGGAAAATTGCGAGAGTTCGGCTCACCAACGGACAGGAAATAACCGCCTACATCCCCGGCGAAGGGCACAACCTCCAGGAGCATTCGGTGGTGTTGGTGCGCGCCGGCCGCGTAAAAGACATCAATGTGCGCTACCAGGTGGTGCGCGGCAAGCTCGACGCCGCCGGGGTAGAGAAGCGCGGCGTTTCCCGCAGCCGCTACGGGGTTAAGCGCGCTAAGAAATAAAAGAAATTTATGCGCAGACCGGTAAAAAACAGAAACATCGTCGGCCCGGACCTTACCTACCACTCGGTCAAGGTTGAGAAATTTATAAACTCCGTGATGTGGGACGGCAAAAAGTCGACCGCGCGCAAGGTAGTGTACGGCGCACTCGAGAGCATCAAAAAGCTCGCCAAGACAGAGACCCCCTTGGAGGTTTTTGAAACAGCGATACGCAACGTGGGCCCCACGATGGAGATACGCTCGCGCCGCGTGGGCGGTGCCAACTACCAGGTACCGCGCGAGGTGACCCCGGCGCGCCGCCAAGCACTGGCTTTTAAGTGGATTTTGCTCGCCGCCCGCTCGGGCAAAGGCAAGCCCATGGCGGAGAAGTTGGCGACCGAGTTAATGGCCGCCGCCAACAACGAGGGCAGCGCCATAAAAAAGAGAGACGACACGCACCGCATGGCCGAGGCCAACAAAGCATTTGCCCATTTTGCCTGGTAATGTAATCATAGAGGCGACGCCTCTATGATGCGGTGGGATGGCAAATGACAATTTGACAGTAGACGCTGCGGTCGCTAAGGTGGCCGCAGCGTTCTTGTTAAGTGTTAGGTAATGGAGATCGGCGATGAAACATCTCACGCTCCGGTGTGCAGGACGGAATTGTTGCACATTGGAGAAGTTATTTTGCCCCAAACCTGGGGAAGTGGTGGACACCCAGTGCGGACCGCTGGAAATCTACCGCCAAACGAAAGCGCATTATCTGCGCTTACAATATGGCAATCAGCCGCGCAAGGTGGAATGGTATCTTGCGGGGGAACTCGGCGGCGAGACAGTCGAGATTACTCTGGTGTGTGCCAGGGTCGTCCGCGCCAAGCCACCCACCCATGCAAGAATGGGCGAGGCGGGTTTCCACCCTATCAGTACTGAAGACGACTAACCCGCCGCGCCGTAGTACGCGCGGCGGGCTTTGCTTTTTTCCTGTTTTCCGCTAGTATAGGGGGACGCCGTAGGGCGTCTATTTTTTATGGCAGAGACACGAGACTACCCGCTGGAGAAGATACGTAACTTCGGCATTATCGCGCACATTGATGCGGGAAAAACCACCACGTCCGAGCGCGTGCTCTTCTACACCGGCAGCCAACACAAGATAGGCGAGGTACACGAGGGTGAGACCACCACCGACTGGATGGAGCAGGAGCGCGAGCGCGGCATCACCATCACCGCCGCGGCCATCACCTGTTTTTGGACCAAAACGGACGAACCCGACAAAATAGACAAGAGCAAAAAGTACCGCTTTAACATCATCGACACGCCGGGGCACATCGACTTTACCGCCGAGGTAAAACGTTCGATGCGGGTATTGGACGGCGCCATTGTCGTGTTTGACGGTGTGGCCGGGGTAGAGCCGCAGAGCGAGACCAACTGGCGCTACGCCGACGAGGCGCAGGTGCCGCGCATTTGCTTTATCAACAAGCTCGACCGCATGGGCGCCTCTTTTGAAAAGTCGTTTCAATCAATCATCGACCGTTTGAGCAAAAGCGCCGTGCGCATGCAGCTCCCTATTGGCGCTGAAGAGCACTTTGAAGGTGTTATAGACCTACTAACCATGAAGGCCTACAAGTTTGAAGGAAACATGGGCGAGCAAGTGGTTGCAATGGAGATACCGGCAGAGTATGCAAGCGATGCCGCCAAATACCGCGCACAGCTGATAGAGAAAATAGTCGAGCACGATGATGCACTCATGACCGCATACCTCGACGGCAAAGAGCCCTCGGTAGAAGACCTCAAAAAGACCCTGCGCCATACGGTCATCAACAACAAAATCTTCCCCGTCTACACGGGCTCGGCGCTCAAAAACAAGGGCGTACAGCTGGTATTGGACGCCGTGGTGGACTACCTGCCCTCGCCGCTTGATTTAGTAGCGGTCAAAGGTATCAACCCCAAAACGGGCGAGGAGGTAGAGCGCCATGCCTCCGACGAAGAGCCTTTTTGCGCGCTCGCCTTCAAACTCCAGTCCGACCCGTTTGTGGGGCAGCTTACCTTCTTCCGCGTGTACTCCGGCACCATAGAGGCGGGCTCATATTTATATAACTCAACCACCGGCTCCCGCGAGCGCCTGGGGCGCATTGTGCGGCTCCAGGCCGACAAACGCGAGGAGGTAAAGAAAGTTTTTGCCGGCGAAATTGCCGCGGCCGTGGGGCTCAAAGACACCCGCACCTCGCATACCCTATGCGACGAGGCAAACCCAATAATACTCGAGCAAATCAAGTTCCCCGAGCCGGTTATTTCCATGCGCATCGAGCCAAAGACCAAGCAAGACCAGGAAAAGATGGGTATAGCGCTTAAAAAACTCTCCGACGAGGACCCGACCTTTAAGGTAACCACCGACCCGGAGACCATGGAAACCTTGATTGCCGGCATGGGCGAGCTCCACCTGGAAATTCTTGTCGACCGGATGAAGCGCGAGTTTAGCGTCGAGGCAAATGTGGGGCGGCCGCAGGTTGCCTACCGCGAAACTATCCAAAAGCAGTCCGAGGCGGAAGGGAAGTATATTAAGCAAACGGGCGGCCGCGGCCAGTACGGCCATGTGCGCTTGCGCCTGAAGCCCTTGGAGCCGGTAGTTGAGGGCAAAAAAATCTCCAAAAACACCACGCGCGAGGAGCACTTCGAGTTTATCAACAACATCAAGGGCGGGGTGGTGCCGCAGGAGTTTATCCCCGCGGTGGAAAAAGGCGTGCGCGAGGCGATGGAGCGCGGCATTGTCGCGGGCTACAAAATGGTAGACATCTCTTGCGAGCTCTACGACGGCTCTTATCACGATGTGGACTCCTCCGAAATCGCCTTCAAAATCGCGGCGTCTATGGGCTTTCAAGACGCGGCCAAGGCGGCCGGCCCGGTGTTGCTCGAACCTATTATGAAGGTAGAGGTGGTGGTGCCGGAGAAGTTTATGGGCGACATCACGGGCTCTTTAAACGGCAAACGCGGCGCTATAGAAGGTATAGACGAGCGCGGGCTTGCACGGGCTATACGCGCCACCGTGCCGCTTTCGGAAATGTTTGGCTACACCACCCAACTGCGCTCGATGACCGAGGGTCGCGCCTCTTTTACTATGGAGTTTGACCACTACCAGGTAGTGCCGCCGCAGGTGGCGCAAACTATCATCGCCGCGAGAAAATAATTTTGTTGATAACGCGCCGCCTGCCGCTTTTTTGCTATATACTGGAGCCATGGAGTTTGATGCTACCAAGTACGCGGCGCTTGCCTTCGCGGGGGTGCTGTTTGTGGCGGTCGGTTTTTTTGGATTTATCTTTTTATACAACGCCCCAGCACCGGAAGAAAAACAGTCTGCTCCAACCCAAAAGGAATTTACTCCTGAAGAAAAGCAGGCGATACTCGAGGACTTA
>JACOWS010000002.1 GCA_016176685.1 Patescibacteria group bacterium
GTTGCGCGCCCCGGAGCAGTTGCCCGAACTGCCGGCACTGCACGTTATGCCACGCACGCCGCAGGAAGTATCGAATCAATTCCGCGGTGCCGTGGTAACATTAAGGCAAGAGTAATGCGCACCTTATGAGTTTTTTTGCCGATCATCGAAAAAAGAAAATAGTACTACTGCTCGGACACTCCGATATCGAGACACTATCCGGACACTTTGCACTGCTGTACGAAACAGCCGCGAAAAGCGCCGGCCACGAGATAAGACGGTTCAACATCGGGCAGATGCGCTTTGACCCGATACTTCACCAGGGTTACAAGGTGATACAGGAGCTAGAGCCCGACCTGAAAGAATTACAAGCGGCGCTTAGCTGGTGCGACCACTTTGTCGTTATCTACCCAAACTGGTGGTGCACCATGCCCGCGCTCCTCAAAGGGCTCTTCGACCGGATGTGGCTGCCGGGGTTTTGTTTTAATATTCGCAAACATAAAAATGGCATGCCGTCTTTGGGGTGGATAAAGAGGATGAAGGGCAAAACCGCACGCGTGTTTGTACTCTCCGGCACGCATCCGTTTTTACTATGGTTGTTTTTTGGCGACTACACGAACGAGATTAAAAAAGGAGTGTTGTGGTTTGTTGGTTTCAAAACGAAAGTTTCGCGATTTGGGCCGTCCGACCACACTCCGGAATGGAAGAGGGATGAGTGGCGCAGAAAGGTCGTATATCTCGGCAAACACGGGTTATAGAAAAAAAGAAACCCCCGATTTTTTATTTTTTCGGGGGAGTCGAGCGATGGTTTGAACGAATAGACAAAATAGACGTCCATACCAAACCCGCTGCAGCGATAACGGCCAACACGGCCGCTATCTGGGAAAATTCTTGATTGACAACGGGGATCATATCCATAACATATTCTCCCAAAAGGCTCCCCAGCCAAACGTCTACCGCTATACTAGAAAACCCACCGCAGTTGTCAACCGTGCTATTCAGCCGTATAGTTTCCCCACATGGCTCTCTCAATAGGTATTGTGGGGCTCCCGAATGTGGGGAAGTCAACCCTTTTCCAGGCACTCACCAAAAAGAGCGTTTTGATAGCCAACTACCCGTTTGCCACCATAGACCCATCGGTGGGGGTGGTTGCCGTGCCCGACCCTCGGCGCGAAAAACTTGCCGCATTTTCGCACTCTAAAAAAGATATTCCTGCCGCAGTGGAGTTTGTCGACATCGCGGGGCTGGTGCGCGGAGCGAGCGAAGGCGAGGGTTTGGGCAACCAGTTTTTGCAGCACATCCGCGAGGTTGATGCCATAGCCCACGTGGTGCGGGTTTTTGACAACCCGAACATCGGCCACGTCGAGGCCCGTGTGGACCCGGTGCGCGACATCGAGCTTATAAACACCGAGCTCCAGTTGGCCGATATTGAAACAAAGGATAAAAACCAGCTCTTGGCACAAAAGCCCGTGCTCTATGTGCTTAACAAAGAGTCGGGCGGCCACAACTTCGACGAAGTGAACGACGGCCGATGGGAGCGGCTGATGGAGTATTTAAAAGATAAAACTTGGGTCATGGTAGACGCCGGGGTCGAAAACGAGTTGCGCGAGCTACACTCGGGAGACAAAGAGTCGTTCCGACAGGAATATGGAGTCTTTGACGACGGGGTTAATGCACTAATTCGCAAGGGCTATGAACTTTTGGGACTCATCAGCTTTTTTACCACCGGCGAGGATGAGACCCGTGCATGGACCGTACCACAAGGCGCGACTGCACCGCGAGCCGGCGCCGCAATACACACCGATTTTGAGACAAAATTTATCCGTGCCGAAGTTATCGGTTGGGAGAAGCTTTTGGAAGCCGGCTCGCGCGTCGCCGCGCGCGAAAAGGGCTGGATCCGCACGGAAGGAAAAGAATATGTAGTAAAAGACGGCGACGTTATTGAGTTTTTGCATGGGTAAAAACAGGAGGCCGGCCCACGAAGGGCCGGCCGGCAACATCACACACGAGGGATAAGGACAATAGCAGCGGGCTTCCCGGCAACACAGGTGGCCCGCACTTCCCATTGCTGGGTGTACCCGGCCTCAAAGGTGTAGTGCGCAATTTCCCTCGCCATTTCTTCGGCGTCCAGCGAGTGGGGGAAGGGAACACCCCCCTGCTCCATATGGGTGAAAAGCACGCGGATGGAGCACGGACCTTCCTCAACAAGCTCAAAAGAGCCGAAGGTTGAAACCAGGTCAGAGAGTGGGGGTGGAACTTCTCTAACCAAGGGACCTCTCAAAATTTTTTTGAGCGCGTTGGCCAAGTCTTCTGTATTTGAAAACATGCCCAGTCGAGTTGAGACGGGGATTGATTCGAGCCGCATAGTATACCCTCCCTAATGCGCACCGTGAGGTTCAGTCTGATATATAGATTACCACTGTATTTGAAAATCTAAAAGGCCCCGCCGGTTTTTAACCGGCGGGGCCTTGTTACTTGTCTCACCGCAACGATAGCGGTGTCCAGAGATAGATGATACGCGAGTAGGTCAAGTAGGGGATCACCCACGGCATCATCATAAAGCAGGCGGCGTCAAGCGCCGTCCGATACAGGCTAAGCGCCTCATCGCCATATATGGGGAAGGGAGTAAAAAATCCCCGCCCATCTCCCTCGACATCCGTGGAAAGGTTCGGTTTTTGATTCATGGGGAAACTCCTTGTTGCTTCCCTTGCAATAGTCCTCTTATTCCTGTCATTGTCAACCGGGCGTAGTGGTATACTGTAGCCATAATCGATAATTTTTTATCTATGCAACCAAAAACAACGCCAAAAGACTTCTTTCTGTGGGCTGGAGCGATGGTTACACTGTATGCGAGCGTCTTTTCGCTTATCACCCTTTTATTTAGCTATATCGACTACTCCTTCCCCAACGTGCTCAACTATTATACGAGCGACCCGTACCAAAGCGGTATGAGCTACCAGATTGCCTCGCTCATTATCCTTTTTCCGACCTTTCTTATATTGATGCGGCTTATTCGCAAGAACATTCAGGCAGACGCCGCGCGCGCCGAGGTGTGGGTGCGGCGCTGGGCGCTGTACCTCACGCTGTTTGTTGCAGGCGCAACCATAGTTATAGATCTTATTGTACTGCTGAACAAGTTTTTGAGCGGAGGGGATCTCACCATCGCATTCCTCCTGCGCGTGTTGGTGGTGCTCTTGGTTGCCGGCGCCGGGTTCCTGCACTTTTTGGCCGATCTGCGCGGCTACTGGAACCAGTATCCGGATAAAGCGCAAATGGTTGGCTGGGGTGTGGGGACGCTTATACTCGCCAGTATTGTCAGCGGCTTCTTTATCATCGGTACCCCGTGGCAAGCGAGGGAGTATCGGCTTGACGAGCAAAGAGTGAGCGACTTGCAGATACTCCAGAGCGGGATAACCAGCTATTTCCAACAAAAGCGCGTAGTCCCGGCCTCTCTCACACAATTGAATGACCCGCTTTTATACTTTACGGTGCCCACAGACCCAGAAACAGGCGAACCGTATGAGTACACCAAAACCGCAGACTTGGGGTTTGAACTGTGTGCTACCTTCAGCAACACCAGCCGCGAGAGTGCGGCCATAACCCGCCCCGTGCCTGTTATGATGGGTGGCAGGGGCGCTCTAGACAGCTGGCAGCACGAGGCCGGCCATGTGTGTTTTACGCGCTCGATAGACCCGGACTTTTTTCCGCCGCAACCGATAAAGTACTAATGAATGGCAGCTTACGACCATAAAAAAATAGAGCAAAAGTGGCAGAGAAAGTGGGAGGAAACAGGGATTTACACTGCCACTAAAAAAGCGCAAGGGGAGAAGAATTACCTCCTCATTGAGTTTCCTTACCCTTCGGGTGAGGGGCTCCATGTGGGGCACGTGCGCTCGTGGACTGCGCTCGACATCGTGGCGCGCAAGCGCCGCGCAGAGGGTAAAAATGTTCTCTATCCCATAGGGTGGGACGCCTTTGGCCTGCCGGCGGAAAATTACGCGCTTAAAACAGGCATTCACCCGACCGTCTCGACCAGACAAAATGTCGACAACTTCCGCCGGCAAATCAAGTCCTTAGGCCTTTCTTTTGACTGGTCGCGCGAGATAAACACTACCGACCCCTCGTATTATAAATGGACTCAATGGCTTTTCCTGCAGTTTTACAAAAAAGGACTGGCATACAAAACCAAAACGCTCATCAACTGGTGCCCTAAAGACAAAATTGGCTTGGCGAATGAAGAGGTGGTGGACAATTGCTGCGAGCGGTGCGGTACCCCGGTAGAGAAGCGCGAAAAAGAACAATGGATGCTCGCTATCACCAAATATGCAAAGCGCCTCTACGACGACCTCGACACGGTCGACTACATTGAGCGCGCCAAGGTACAGCAACAAAATTGGATAGGCCCGAGCGAGGGTGCGGAAATCAGCTTTTTGGTAGCAAGGACTACCCTTGCTATAAAAGTGTTTACCACGCGGCCCGACACCTTGTTTGGTGCGACCTACCTGGTGCTGGCGCCCGAGCACCTGCTTGTAAAAGAGCTTGCACAGCAGGCAGAGAACAAGGATGAAGTACTTTCATATATGAAAGCGGTTCAGAAAAAGTCTGAAATTGACAGAACGACTGAAGGGAAAGAAAAAACCGGCATCGAAATTAAAGGAATAAAAGCAATTAATCCGGCGAACAAGGAAGAAATCCCCATATATGTGGCGGACTATGTGCTGGGGGGTTACGGCACCGGCGCCATTATGGCGGTGCCGGCGCACGATGAACGCGACTTCGACTTTGCAAAAAAATTCGGTTTGCCGATATACATCGTCATCGAGCCGACCGCCGGGCAAAGTATTGACGACACAAAACCTTACGCCGGTGAAGGAACACTTGTAAACTCTGGCGAGTTTACGCGCATGGAAAGTAGAGAAGTGAAGAAAAAAATTACCGAGGCAGTTGGTGGAAAATGGACTACTACCTACAAATTGCGAGACTGGGTGTTTAGCCGCCAACGCTACTGGGGCGAGCCTATCCCTATGGTTAAGTGCGCAAAATGCGCCCTTAGGGACCCTTCAGGGCAAGGCTGGCAACCGGTGCCGGAAAGCGAGTTGCCTGTGGTATTGCCGCAAGTAGAAAAGTATCAACCCACCGACACCGGCGAGTCGCCCCTGGCAAATATACCCGAATTTATAAACACCACATGTCCGAGGTGCGGCGGACCTGCCATGCGCGAGACCGATGTCATGCCCAACTGGGCTGGCTCCAGCTGGTATTACTTGCGTTATTGCGACCCTCACAACGATAAAGAATTTGCGTCAAAGAAACAACTAGCGTTTTGGACTCCTGTTGATTGGTACAACGGCGGGATGGAACACACGGTACTGCACCTTTTATACTCGCGCTTTTGGCACAAATTTCTTTATGACGAGGGGTTAGTTCCAACCCCAGAGCCGTATGCAAAACGCACGAGCCACGGGCTCATCTTGGCAGAAGGCGGAGAGAAGATGAGTAAGAGCAGGGGTAACACTGTTTCGCCAGATGACATTGTAGAGCGCTATGGTGCGGATTCCTTGCGGCTCTATGAGATGTTTATCGGGCCGTTTGACCAGCCAGTCGCTTGGAACACCTCTGCCGTCGCGGGCTCACGGCGGTTTTTAGAGCGTGCGTGGAAGCTGCAAGAAAAAATAGAAACCAAAGGCTCGACCTTAACACCAGGCTCTTCAAGGTCGAGCCTTGAAACGCTACTCCACCAGACGATAAAAAAGGTTGGTGAGGATATCGAACATCTAAAGATGAATACCGCGGTATCAGCGCTCATGATACTGCTCAATGAGTTTGAAAAGTTAGAAACAGTTCCGCGCGCATCATACCGCATATTTTTGCAACTTTTGGCACCTTTTGCGCCGCACATCGCGCATGAGCTTGCCGAAGTGCACGAAGTCGATATTTCCCTGTGGCCCATGTACGATGCAAAAAAAATTAATGGCCTAATGACTAAAGTGGCCGTGCAGGTAAATGGAAAGGTTCGTGTCATAATTGAACTTTCTCGAGAGGCTCCCGAGGATATGGCACTTAAAAAAGCCAGAACTGCAGCGGGGAAGTGGCTTACCGGCCCCGAAAAGAGAGTGGTCTACGTGCCGGGCAAAATAATCAGCTTTGTTGTAGAAGAAAAAGTACCATGACACACCGGTTTGACCGATAGAAAAGGGTGTGATATATTAGACCACACAACACTTATGCCACAGGCAGCGGACAAAACAGGCTTTAAGCCAAAAGTAATAGTAAAACGTCTTCTCACGAGCCTCCCGGAACGCTCTCGGGTTGTGCTTGAGTCGCGTTTTGGGCTAGGAGCTAGCCCCGAACGCGTCACGCTCGAAGCGATAGGCAAGCGTTATGGCATTACCCGCGAGCGAGTGCGGCAGATAGAAAATCACGCGCTCGGACTCCTTAAACGCTCGCCGGCTTTTGCTGAGGCAGAAGCGGCTTTCCACGAGCTCGAGCGGATCATAGACGGGCTTGGCGGTATCGTGTGCGAAACCGACCTGCTTAACTTCATCACCTCGGACCCGTCGATGCAAAACCATATCTACTTTTTGCTGGTGCTTGGCGACCCGTTTAAATACCGCAAGGAGGATGACGAGGCGGAGCGTTGCTGGTATGTCGACCTGGAGCTTGCAAATAAAGTAGCGGATGCGCTCAAGCGCCTTTACGCGGGGCTCTCCGACGACGACCTTATACCTGAAGGGGAGATGATCAGCCGTTTTCTCAAAGAGCTGCAAGACATTAATGACAAACACCGCAACACTGAAGTTTTAAAACGCTGGCTCTCTATTTCCAAAAAAATCGGCAAAAACCCTCTCGGCGAGTGGGGACAAGCGCACTCGCCAAATGTCAAAACTAAGGGAATACGGGACTACGCATACCTGGCGGTTAAAAAACACGGCAGCCCCCTGCACTTCCGCGAAGTGTCTAGTCTTATAGAAAAAATGTTCAACCGCGCCGCGCACGTTGCCACCACCCACAACGAACTCATAAAAGACGGCCGATTTGTGCTAGTTGGCCGCGGTATGTACGCACTGAGGGAGTGGGGTTACACCTCTGGGGTGGTGCGCGATGTTATCCGCGAGGTCCTGCGCAAGGAAGGATCGCTTACACGCGAGCAGATCGTAGAAAAGGTACTCAAAGAGAGGCATGTAAAACCCGGGACTGTTGCCGTAAATCTCCAAAACCAAAAATATTTCAGACGCACTAAAGACGGTCGTTACACTCTGATTAAATAGTTTGTATCTTACTCGCAACCTGTTCAATACAGGCTTACGACGTAGCGTATTGCTTCCCACAATACAAAAAATATCACCATCCACACCAAGCCGGTGATCATACGCACGCTCGCGTGCTGCTCGTGGTCGTCGTCCTCATGGGCCAAGACATAGCCGGTAAAACCCCAGGCAAAAATAATAAAACTCCCCACCCCAGCCAGAGAGAGCAGTATTTGTATGTCTGCAAGCGGGTTGCTTACCACCATGGATAAAAACGCATCCATATATTCCTGTATTATACTATAGGCATGATAGGGCACGCGAAGGCAGAAGAGTGGGCATCCTGGCTCAACAAGAGGGGGCAAGCGTTGTTTACTTACTATGCACCGGCGTTTTTATTATTTTTTTTGCTGGTGTGGTGGACAGACCAGGGGGTCATCAAGGCGGTCTCGGTCGCACTGCTGGCGTCCTCGCCGCTTTGGTTGCCATTTTTCTTGGGCCGCTACTTGTGGATTACCTGGATACGGTATATTCGTTTTTTGCACTGGCTTAAACAGGAGCATATACTTCTCGAGATACAGTTGCCGGCCGAGGTGGAAAAGTCGCCGCTTGCCATGGAACTCTTTCTTACCTCGCTGTTTAATACCGGCGGCGAACCAACGCCATACCATCGTCTATGGCTCGGGGGCCATCGGCCCGCCTGGGCACTCGAGATAGCAAGTATAGAGGGGCGAGTGCGCTTTTATTTGTACCTGCGCAAGGGTTTTAAAAACATTGTCGAAGCGCGCCTGTATGGCCAGTTTCCCGAGGCGAAGGTGGTTGAGGTTCAAGACTACACCAGAGCGATACCGTTTAACACGGAAGAGTACGATTTATGGGGTTGCGAGTTTAAAAAGATGCCCGGCAAGCCGCACGCGCTCCCTATAAAAACCTATGTGGATTACGGGCTCGACAAAAACCCCGACACACCCGAGATACAAACCGACCCCATCACCCACATTCTTGAGCTGTTGGGAAGCTCGGGCCCGGGTGAGTACCACTTTATGCAAATAGTGATGAAGGCGCACAAAAAAGACGAATGGCACGGCTTTTATAAAAAAACAGACAAGTATAAAGACGAGGCGCGGGCGTATATCAAAAAAATTATGGCCGGTGCCGCAGAGCGCGCACAAGCGGTGTTGAAAGAGTCGGAGGTGGTCGAGGGCAAGATGAACGCACTTTTAACCGATGAGGAAAAACACAAGGTCGAGGCGATGGAGCGCGCGCTCAACAAACTGATGTTTGAATGTGGCATCCGGGTGATCTATTTTGCCAAAAAAGATAAGTTTGACGGGGTTAAAATACCAAACACTATCGGTTTTTTTGCCCCATTACGGGGGCCGGAATACAACCAACTTAATCCTGCGCGCGGCCATACGAATCTTGATTTTCCATGGCAAGACTTCCGCAACATACGAAGAAAGTCCATTTCCCGCAAACTCTGGTTTCGTTACCATAACCGGGCGTATTTTTATGAGCCGTTTGACCAAACGCCAGTGTTTTTAAACGTCGAGGAGTTGGCTACCATTTGGCACTTCCCGAGCTCCTCGGTTAAAACGCCGTCTATCGACCGGGTGCCGAGCAAGCGCGCGGAGGCGCCGCTAAATCTGCCGACCTTGCCCGCATAACTTTTTATCTTCCAACATATGATTCGCGACTGGTTTATACGACGACTATACAGACTTTCACTCACTACAGAACAATGCGTGCTGTGGTGGCACCAGAACAAACCACATCGCCGCATACTACAGAAGCTGGTGCTTGGCGGTTTTGTACTGATGGCGCTGTATGCCCTTTTTTTTGCAGCACCGCTCTCGTTTCCCACGCAGACCCTGCTTAGGGTAGAGCAGGGCAGGGGTGTTGGGGAAGTCGCTCGCGACCTTAAAGAGCGAAACATCATACACTCAGTACTGCTTTTTGAACTTACTGAAAAGCTTTTCGGGGGCAGAGTCGTAGCCGGCGAGTATGCGTTCGAGCGGCCAGAGAGCGTTGTTGCGGTGGCGCTACGGCTCGCTCGCGGCGACTACCGGCTAGAGCCGGTGAGGGTCGTCATCTCCGAGGGGGCGAGTGCGCGGGAAATAGCTTCCGTACTAAGTATCCAGCTGGTCGACTTCGACGTAACCACCTTTTATGCGGAGGCTCGCCAGAAAGAAGGGCTCCTCTTCCCCGATACCTACTTTTTTCTTCCCGGCTCGGAGCCGTCGCTCATAGTGAGCGCGCTTGAAAACAACTTTAATGAACATATTCGGGCGGTGCCGGTCGCGACCGCCATCGCGGCCTATGGTAAACCTTTGGACGAGGTACTCACCATGGCCTCGATTCTTGAAAAGGAGGCCCCCGATACCGATAGTCGGCGCATTATCGCCGGTATTTTGTGGAAGCGTATCGAGATAGGTATGCCACTGCAGGTAGATGCTGTCTTTCCTTACATTTTTGCCGGCGGGCCGTACAACCTTGGAAAAGGAGACCTCGACGTAGACTCGCCTTATAATACCTATAAGTACAAAGGATTGCCGCCCGGACCCATCGGCAACCCCAGCATTGATGCCATTTTAGCCGCGGTAACCCCGGTTAAAACAAGTTACCTCTATTACCTTTCCGATAGGAAAGGAAACTTCCACTTTGCGTCCACCTTCGAGCAACATGTTAAAAATCGGCAGAAGTATATCGGCGGATGATGCTGGAGAAAAATAAAAAAGGTAAAAAAATGTATGTGGGGCTCTCCGGCGGGGTAGACTCGGCCGTGTCAGCGGCCCTGCTTAAGAACGAAGGATACGATGTAGTGGGAGCATTTATTACCATACAAATCCCCGGCTACCCATGCCCGGCCGCGGAGGATCGCCGCGACGCCATGCGCGTGGCGGCGCATTTGCGTATCCCGTTTATAGAGGTTGACCTTTCGGAAGTGTATAAAACGCAGGTTCTTGCAGAAACAGTGCGAGCATTTGCGCGCGGAGAAACCCCTAACCCCGATACTCTGTGCAACGAAAAAATAAAATTCGGCGCTTTTTTTGACTTTTGCCGCGCGCAAGGCGCCGACTATGTGGCCACCGGGCATTATGCCCGGCTACAAAAATCTCTTCGAGAAGGAGAGATGAACGGGAGCCCTACTCCTTCTCGAAGAGATTTTGTGTCGCCGGTAGAGTTGTGGACAGGGGTAGACCCAGAAAAAGACCAGTCTTATTTTCTGTGGCAGGTACCACCGGCGGCGCTTGTACACACTTTGTTTCCGGTGGGCGACAAGACAAAAAAAGAGGTACGCGCGCTGGCACGCCGTTTTGGCCTGCCAAATGCAAAGCGCCCCGACAGTCAAGGGCTCTGTTTCCTCGGGCCAATCGGCATGGACGACCTTCTTGCCAAAGCACTAAACCCAAAGCCGGGCGATGTGCTAGATGCGGAAGGCGCGGTGGTGGGCCGGCACCGCGGAGCGGCACTCTATACCCTGGGCGAGCGGCACGGGTTTGAGCTTTTTGCTACAGACCCAGAAACGCCTCCGCATTTTGTAATTACAAAAGATGTCACTCGCAATACCATCACCGTTTCAGCTTCGCGGTTTCCGCAGGGTGCCACCAAAACAGCGGTGCTCCTTGCAAATACAAACTGGATAGGCGATGTGCCGGCAGGTATGGTGCAAGCACGCTTCCGGTATCGACAAAAACTCATCGGGGCGGAGCTTTCTTTTGAAGATAGACGCGCGGTTGCAACACTCAATCAACCTCACTACATGGCGCGGGGTCAGTCGCTGGTGCTGTACCTGCCTGGCGTCAAGGCGGGACAAGGCAACCGGTGCCTGGGCGGCGGAGTTATTGAAAGTGCTACACTAAAATAAATATGAGCATTGTTATTTCAAAAGCGGATGGGACCACACAGCAATTCGACCGCAATAAGTTATTTTCCTCTCTTAAGCGCTCGGGTGCCGCCACCGACATGGCAGAGGAAATAACTCAAGAGATTGAAAAGAATGTTTTAAGCGGCGCCACGACGCAGGAAATATATTCTCGAGCATTTGCGCACCTCAAGCGGCACAAGCACGGAGCCGCGGCCCGCTATAGTCTTAAGCTCGCTATATTAAATTTCGGGCCATCGGGTTTTCCGTTTGAGTCATACATCGCGGAGCTGTTTCGTGCCGAAGGGTACAAAACCAAAGTCGACCAAATAGTGCGCGGCGCTTGCGTAGAGCACGAGGTTGATGTGGTAATAGATAAAAAAACGGAGACCGTTTATGCCGAAGTAAAATTCCACAACACCGCCGGTTTCAAAACAGACCTTAAAACCGCGCTGTATGTAGAGGCGCGCATAGAGGACATCGCCGCGTATCACCGGAGTACCATTGCACGCGGACTCTTGGTAACCAACACTAAATTTACGACCTACGCGACCGGGTACGCACGGTGCAAGGGGCTTGAACTTTTGGGATGGGAATATCCACAAGGGGCTACTCTCCAAGACCGTATAGATAAAGCCGGGCTATACCCGGTGACCGCGCTGACCACCCTCAACAATCGTGAAAAAACGGCCCTACTTAAGGACCGTGTGGTGCTCTGCCGCGCACTACCGGAAGAGACGGAGGCCTTGACGCGCGCCGGCATCTCTGGCAGGAAAGCCGACCGCGTGATGGAGGAGGTGGGAGCATTGTGTACCCCTAGGGTTGGTATATGATACAAACAGGGGGCGAATTATCAGTTTCTTTACGCAAAGATAATCAGTATGCAAGAAAATAACCCAATGAAGGCAGAAACTGGTTCGGGTCAGAAACCGGGAGGTTTGTCGTGGTCTCAACCAGCTGCGAGCCAAAGCTCTCACAGCAACAACAGCAGCGCACAAAAACCAATGCAAATGCCGGGGTCTTTACCAAAGACAACTCATCAGAAGCCGCCGGTATCCGGCGAGCAGAAATCTGGAAGCAAAATGCTCATGGGTATATTCGCCGGCGGGATCATCATCGGCGCCATGGTCGGGTGGATGTGGTTTGGAGCACCGCAAAACGCCGCGCCGTCAGACTCGACAACTGCGGGAGACATTTCCTCTCCAAAAAGCGCTCTTTCGGGCGGGGCTTCCGATGTTGCAGGAGATACTGTGCCGACGGCGGGAGCGGTCATTTCAAACGAGTGGCTTACAGTTCCTTCGCCGCAGCCGGCCGGTTTGCAGGTTGCCATCTCGCATGTTTCTGTCACGCGTCCAACGTGGGTAGTGGTGTACGAGTCGCGCGGCGGGCAACCGGGTAATGCTTTGGGAGCGTCACTCTTTTTTGACTCGACACAAAGCAGCGGGGTAGTAGACCTGCTGCGCGGAACACTCCCCGGGCAGATGTACTTTGTGGGGGAAAGTATAGACGATGGCGATCGAATATTCTCTCTCCAAAACGACAAACCAGTGCGGGACCAGAGCGGCAACCCGCTATGGGTAAGCTTCCAGACGCAATAACTCGAATAAAATGATACACTAAACGGGTCTCATCAAAGGGGCCCTGTTTAGTATTTATGAGCGTCTACTACAAACCGGAGCGTAAACCTGACTGGAACTACGGAGGCCCCAGGTGGCGTCTTTCACGCTCCAAAATTGCGTTATTTTTGGAATGCCCGCGCTGTTTTTACATCGACAACAAGCTGGGGCACGCGCGCCCGCCCGGGTACCCATTAAATCTCAACACCGCGGTGGACGCGCTCCTTAAAAAAGAGTTTGATGTACACCGCGCCGGCGGCTCGCCACACCCTCTGATGCAGGTATATGGCGTGGATGCAATACCTTATAACCATGCGGAAATAAATATTTGGCGGGAAAACTTTAAGGGCATCGAGTGCACACACGCGGCTACCGGCTTTACCGTGTCTGGCGCGGTCGATGACGTGTGGGTCAACCCCAAGGGCGAGCTTATCGTGGTTGACTACAAGGCGACCAGCAAGGACGAAAAGATAGAGTCACTCGACAAAGACTGGCACGACGGCTACAAGCGCCAGATGGAGATTTACCAATGGCTTTTGCGACAGCGCGGGTTTGCTGTTTCCGACACGGGGTACTTTGTATACGCAAATGCTTCTAAAGACCGCGAGGCTTTTGACGGCAAGTTGGAGTTTGAGGTAACGCTTATCCCGTACACCGGCTCGACCGACTGGGTCGAGAAGACGCTCTCCGACATACGCGCGTGTTTGGAGGGAGAGGATCTCCCGCAAGCCGGCGCCGATTGCGACTACTGCACTTACCGCGAGGTAGTTAGCAATGCATTGTCTGCTTACTCTACCACCAAAGAAAAAGGCGAAAAACCGGCGCGGAAACACCTAGCTAAAAAAGATGACGCAAAAACAGCACAACTTTTCTAAAAAAGTGTACTCCGTGGTTAAGGGAATTCCGCGTGGCAAAACGCTTTCTTACAAGCAAGTGGCCTCGCGTGCCGGGAACCCAAAAGCGGCGCGCGCGGTCGGTACCTTGATGGCAAAAAACTATGACCCAAACATACCGTGCCACCGGGTTATCCGCTCAAACGGGAGTGTCGGCGGCTACAACCGCGGCGGTCCCGGCCGCAAAGTCGAGCTTTTACTGAAGGAGAGCAGGGGATATTAGCGCCTATGGAAGTAAAAATCCACCCATCGTGGAAAAAACATCTTACAGGTGAGTTTGAAAAACCATACTTTGCTAAGCTCGCGGCCTCTGTAAAACAGGCCTACCAAAATGAGGTGGTGTATCCGCAGCCAAAATATATTTTTCGCGCGTTTGATCTCTGCCCGTTTGAAAAAGTTAAGGTGGTTATTTTGGGCCAAGACCCGTACCACGGCCCGCGCCAAGCCAATGGTTTATGCTTTGCCGTGAGGGAGGGAATTCCTTTTCCGCCTTCACTCCAAAACATTTTTAAGGAGATTGAAAAGGAGTATGGCCCGCTCAAAAACCGCAGCGGCGATCTTTCGCGCTGGGCAGTGCAAGGCGTACTGTTGCTCAACGCAACGCTTACGGTAAAAGCTGGGCTGGCCGGCTCACACCAAAACAAAGGCTGGGAGGAGTTTACCGATGCCGCCATCAAAGCGCTGGCCCAAGAGCGCGAGCGTGTGGTGTTTATTCTCTGGGGCAACTATGCAAGGCAAAAAGGCGCACACATCGACCGCGGTAAACATTTAGTACTAGAGTCGGCGCACCCCTCACCGCTCGCCGCTCACCACGGCTTTTTTGGCAACGGCCACTTTAAAAAAGCAAACGAGTATCTGGTACTACACGGCAAAAAACCTATCGATTGGTTGTAGGTTGTTTACGCACGCAACAAAGAAAGGAGAGGTTTTTCCTTAGCGTGTGGACCTATGATCGCAAGATTGAGCCGCTGAGTCTTAAACAGGTCGCGCGCAACACGCTGCACGTCACCCGCCGTGACTGCGTCAACTCGGCTCTTTATACCCTCAAGTGTTTCAACCCGGCCCAATAAAGTAAGGGAGGTGGCCGCATGTCCGGCTAGGTCCTCGGGTGTTTCCAAAGAGAGTGCTAGCGACCCTTTTAGGTGCTCTTTGGCCTTGGTAAGCTCGGCGGGCGTTACTTGAAAACGTTTTATTTTTCGTAACTCTTGCATGATAGTACCTACAGCTTTGTGCAGGTTGGAATGTTCGACTCCAGCTTGCACAGCAAAGTAGCCCGTGTCTGAAAATTTTTCTAGAGAAGCGCGTATAAAATACGCTAACCCTCGCCTCTCACGAACCTCGGTAAAGAGTCTGCTGCTCATACCGATACCGAGCACAGTTGTTAAAACCTCGAGGACATATTCGTCTTTATGTTTAAAAGGGTAGCTCAGTACCCCAAGCACTAACTGTGTTTGGTCAGTTTTTTTGTTTTTTATGTGCACACGCGCCACTTTCTGGCTCGGGGTGAACGGTGTAAAAGGCGGGAGAGTCCCTACAGGGACCTTAGAAAAGTCTTTCTTTATTTTTACGAGTACTTTTGACTCAGGAAATGCCCCGGCGATACACACCACTGTGTTTTGTGCGGAGTAACAACGTGCAAGATAACGAGAAAAGTCTGTACGTGTAAACGAGAGAATGTTTTCCTTGGGTCCTAAAATGGTGCGTCCTAGCGGGTGACTTTCTCCAAATAAGAGCGTTTCGAAAACATCACCAACCGAGCGCATTGGCATATCCTCATACATATTGATTTCTTGAATTATCGCACCACGCTCCTTTTCTATCTCACTGGCGCTGAGCACAGAATTGAGAAATATGTCGCTAACAACGTCGAGCGCGGTTTCTATATGTTCTTTACTTATTTTTGCGTAATACGCTGTCCTATTTTTGCCGGTAAAGGCATTATAAGCTCCGCCAATGCCATCAAGCTCTGTTGTTATCGCACGAGCAGTCGGCCGACGTTTTGTCCCTTTAAAAAACATGTGCTCCAAAAAGTGGGCGAGTCCGTTTTCGCTTTTGTTTTCATATCGGCTACCGGTTCCCACCATGAGTAGCACGGTGGCGGTTTTAGCATCGCGCAGAGGCACCAACACAACCCGCAGCCCGTTTTTAAGGGTGGTTACCTTATGTTCCATAAGTCTACAGCCTACCGCAAGTTTGCTACATTGCAAAACATTGTTCTACGGTTGCGGAGGGGCGGTAAAAACGCTACGATTTTGAACAATGACGCTCGACGAAATTCGCTCAAAATATCTAGAGTTTTTCAAGGCGCGCGGGCACGCGGTAGTGCCCAGCGCCTCCTTGGTGCCGGAGAATGACCCAACCACGCTATTTACCGGCTCGGGTATGCAACCCTTAGTCCCCTACCTCTTAGGCAAAAACCACCCGGCAGGCAACCGCCTGGCAGACTCGCAAAAATGCTTCCGCTCGATGGATATAGAAGAGGTAGGAGACAACCGCCACACCACTTTTTTTGAGATGCTCGGCAACTGGTCTTTGGGCGACTACTTTAAAAAAGAACAGCTTGCGTGGTGTTTGGAGTTTTTAACAAAAGAAGTAGGCATGCCCAAAGAGAGACTATGGGTTACTTGTTTTGAGGGCGACGAGGCGCTCCGCTTGCCGCGCGACATCGAGTCTGCGGCAATATGGAAGAATCTTGGCATACCGGAAGAAAGAATACATTTTTATGGCGCCAAGAAAAATTGGTGGTCTCGCTCCGGAGAGCCGGCGCATATGCCAGCGGGCGAGCCGGGCGGGCCCGATACGGAAGTCTTTTATGAGTTTGCGAAGGTGACGCACAACCCGGCGTTTGGGCCGGAATGTCATCCCAACTGCGACTGCGGACGCTTTTTAGAGATAGGTAATTCGGTCTTTATGCAGTATATAAAAAACACCGATGGATCGTTTGGTCTCCTTCCAAAACAAAATGTTGATTTTGGCGGCGGGTTAGAACGTATTGCCGCCGCCGCAAAGAACTCGCCCGACGTCTTTTCGGTTGCATACGGCCCAATCATCAGCTACTTGGAGGAAAAGAGCGGCAAGAAGTATCTAGAGGTGTCACCTCTAGACATTCGTGCTTTTAGAATCATTGCCGATCATATGAAAGCTGCGGTATTTTTGATGGCTGACGGCGTTAACCCCGGCAACTCCGAGCGGGGGTACTTTGTGCGCCGGCTCATCCGCCGGAGCGTCTTGTTTGCCGACAAGCTTGGCATTGGCGAGAATGCCTTCGCGCACATTGTCGGGGCGGTCGCAAAAATGTACGAAAACCAGTACCCAGAAGTTTTGGCTCTAGCTGACAAAATTGCCGGCATTATAGAAGAGGAGGAGACAAGATTCAGAGCGACTTTGGCCCGCGGTCTCAAAGAGTTTGGCCGTTTTGCCGCAGATGGCAAACTCACCGCGCATGATGCCTTCCAGCTCTTTACCACCTACGGTTTTCCGCTGGAGCTTATAGTTGAAGAAGCGGCACAGATGGGGATTAAGCAGGTGGATGTAGGCGGTTTTAAAGAATTACTTAAAAAACATCAGGAGTTGTCGCGTGCAGGAGCAACACAAAAGTTTAAAGGTGGGCTTGCCGACCATAGCGAAAAGACCACGCGCCTCCACACCGCGCACCACCTGCTCCTGAAGGCGCTGCAGATGGTGCTCGGGCCAGAGGTGCATCAGCGCGGCTCAAACATCACGGGCGAGCGCTTGCGCATAGACTTTTCTTATGGTCAAAAAATGACCGAAGAACAAAAGAGGGAAGTAGAGCGCTTGGTGAACGAAAAAATATCTGAAGACTTGCCAGTGGTACGCACAGAAATGCCAAAAGAAGAGGCCGAGAGGCTTGGCGCGGAGCACGAGTTTGGAGCCAAATATCCGGAACAGGTTTCTATATACTCGGTGGGGCCTCTTGAAAACGCGTTTTCCATAGAGTTTTGCGGCGGTCCTCACGTAGCGCACACGGGCGAAATTGCCGAAGCCGGCACCTTCAAAATAATTAAAGAGGAAGCGGTTGCCCAAGGCATCCGCCGCATTAAAGCGATAGTAGAGTAGAAAACGGGTGATATACTTTTTGTATGTCGCCGTTCTTCAAGAAAAAGAAAGGACAGGAAAAAACCATCGCCATGCTGGATGTGGAGAGCGGTAGCGTAGGAGCCGCCCTGGTGCGCCTTTCTCCCACCTTGCAGCCGCGTCTCTTTGCCGAGGTACGCATACCCGTTCTCCCTTTGCGTGCTGTCTCCGGCGCCGCACTCGCCACGCAAGTCGAGCGCGCCGCGCGCGAAGCGTTGCACCACGTCAGTACTGTTGCCGCCCGCGTGCGCAATGCGCCGCAGGTCTCTGCACACAGTATAGAGAAGCTTACAGACCTAAGTACCGTTGAACGCGTTGCCGTGTTTCTGCACCCGCCATGGGCGGGGATAGACTTCGACCAATCAGGAAGGGTGTTGCCGGGCGCCGTGCCTGAATTTTTAAACTTTGCGCAAACGCTCGCCGAAGAAACGTTCGGCGCCGTGCCGCTCTCTCTTTATTCTTTCGGCGCCTCGGCGGCGCCTCTTCTGCACACGCTCTATGCGGTAGAAGATCCGTGCCTCGTGTGCTCTCTCACCGGCGAAATGACCGAGCTTGTGGTGGTTGGTCACTTTGGAGTGGTTGGTCACAGTACTCTCCCTCTTGGCGCCCACTTTCTTGTGCGCACCTTGGCAAGCCATGGCGGTTTTTCACTTCCGGAGGCGTACTCGGCTCTCTCGCTTTTCGCGAGCGGGGGGGCACCTGTGCGAGTTCTGGAACCTCTCCACGCCGCCGCCGACCATTTTATGAGAGAATTTTCCGATGCCATGGGCACGTTAGTAAACAACCACGCCACGAAACATATTTTTCTTATAGCTCCTCGCGGAGCGGGGCAGTGGCTCGCTCAATCGATGACAGAGCGCGACACCTCAAATATTTTTCCGGACGGCGGAACCATACGCACCGTTGGCCCGCAGCACCTCACTCCTCATATTGCGGCCCATGGGAGCATACCGGACACCGCGCTTCTTATCGGAGCCCTTATCATTGACGCGCGTCTCTCTCGTGTATAATAGGTACATGCAAGACATGACTCCTCGTAACGACCGCTCAATACGCAACATACCGGTACCGGCAAACCATCGCAGGAGCGTGCCCGTCCACGACAGGGAAGATACTTATGCCGCTCCACGCCGTCGCCGCTCACGCCGTTGGCTATGGATCACTCTTGGAGTGGTGGCTGTGAGCATTCTGGGAGGGCTCCTGTTCTCAACCGTTTTTGCCGGAGCAAGAGTGGTGGTGTATCCGCGCACGGCAAGTATAGGCACACCTGTATCTCTCACCGCCCTACCAAACGCACAAAGCGGGCTTGGATATATCACTATGACTATAAGCCGTTCCTCCACGACCACCGTACCCGCCTCCGGAACACAAAAAGTGTCGCGTGCGGCTTCGGGGATTATTACCATCCACAACTCCTACAGTGTCTCAAGCCAACGGCTCATCACAAACACGCGCTTTGAAGCACCGGACGGCAAGATATACCGAGTGCACGAATCAGTGGTTGTCCCGGGCGCTACCAAAAAAGCCGACGGTACGCTCCTGCCGGGTACTATCTCGACCAGTGTGTTTGCAGACTCTCCGGGCGCCGAATACAACCGCACCGCTACTCGCTTTACTATCCCCGGGTTTAAGGGCGACCCGCGCTACGATGCTTTTTATGCCGAAACACAAGCCATTTCAGGAGGATTTGTCGGCACAGAGCCCGCAGTGGCCAGTGCAGACTTGGCACGCGCGCAGACAGAACTAGAGCAAGGCCTGCGAGCTTTGGTAGAAGCAAACGTTTCCTCTCAACTGCCGGAAGGGTTTGTCCAGGTGGGCGGTACGCTCGCTATAACCTTCAACAATATCACGCAAAGCGCCGGTGCGGGCAACACCGCAACTCTTGCACAAACAGCGACCGGTATCACCGCGATTCTACGTCTTACCGATCTCGCCCAAGCGGTAGCGCAAAAACAAATAGCAAACTATGGCGGCGAGGCGGTTGGTTTCGCCGACCCGGCCGCGCTGTCAATAACCTCTTCTACAACCAAACCGGTCGGTCAGCTGGAGTTGGTACTTTCCGGCCCAATAACCATACAGTGGCAGTTTGACCCAGCCGCGATAAAATCCGCTTTGGTAGGCAAACCAAAAAGCTCCTTTGAAGCTATTATAGGGTCGTTTAAACCGGCTATTGCGAGCGCCGAGGCCAAAGCAAGTCCTTTTTGGCAAGGAAATTTCCCCGGAGACGCGGAAAAGATATCGGTTACCATAGGTCAGCGCCAATAGGGCTTTGTTGACACGTATATACGCCTCTGCTACTATGTGTTTGCTCATCTAATGGATACGAAGGGAGAAGAAGTAGAGGCGGTTGTTGAGGAGGCGCTGCCAAACACGCTATTTCGCGTTGCACTTAAAACTGGTGAAAAGCAGATTGCGTATCTCGCTGGCAAAATGCGCTTGCATCGCATCAAGGTGCTTGTGGGAGACCGGGTGTTGGTGCGGCTAGAGCCCTACGGCGGCAAAGGGCGTATCACCAGGCGTTTATAAAATATGAAAGTAAAAGCTTCTGTAAAAAAACGTTGCGCCAATTGCAAGCTGATTCGGCGTAAAAGCCGGGTATATGTTACCTGCAGCAACCCGCGCCACAAACAACGCCAAGGATAACTTATATGCGTATTTCCGGCATAACCATTCCGAACAAACGTCTCACGTATGCATTGACCGAAATTTATGGCATCGGCCAATCTCGTGCACAAAAAATTTGTGCGCAGGCAAAAATAGACCGGATGAAAAAAGCGGACGACCTAACGCCAGAGGAGGAAAATAATATCCGCCGTCTGGTTGAAGCTTTTAAGGTCGAAGGTGAGCTCAAGAGAGAGGTTTCCGGCAATATAAAACGTCTCAAAGACATCGGCGCATACCGCGGACTCCGGCACACCAGGCACCTGCCGGTACGCGGCCAGCGGACAAAAACCAACTCTCGCACCGTCCGCGGCAATGTTCGCAAAACCATGGCCTCCGGGCGCCGTAAGGTTGAAAAGACGTAAAGTATATTGTATAGTATCCGACTACACCTATGGGTAAGAAACGAATAGTCAAAAAAGGGGGAGATAAGGAATCCGGCAAATCGCAGCCAGGGGCGGGACGCGCACCTAAGCGCAAGATGGACAGCGGCACCTTATATGTGGAGGCAACCTACAACAACACCAAGCTGGTACTTTCCGACTCGGCTGGAAACGTGGTGACCTGGTCTTCCAGCGGTTCACTCGGTTTTGCCGGCGCCAAAAAAGGCACGCCTTTTGCAGCGGCAAAAGTCGGAGAGCTCCTGGGCGAGAGGGCTAGCGCCATGGGGGTGCGAGAGGTGTCAGTGGTAATTTCCGGCGTAGGAGCCGGACGCGAGTCGTCGGTGCGAGCATTTTCCACCAAAGGTATACACATCGCAAACATACAAGACCGCACACCCGTACCGCACAACGGACCACGCCAAAAGAAGCCGCGCCGTGTATAATCTATTTTTACTATGCGCATAGGACCTAAGTATAAAATTTGCAAACGACTCGGCGCTTCCGTGTTCGAAAAGTGTCAGACACAAAAGTTCCAGCTTGCTGAAGCACGCTCTCCACGCCGCATCTCTCGCGGCCGCCGCGGG
Organism: Patescibacteria group bacterium; assembly: GCA_016176685.1. Classification (GTDB taxonomy): domain Bacteria; phylum Patescibacteriota; class Minisyncoccia; order Phycocordibacterales; family SBAW01; genus GWA1-54-10. Next base: position 21,324 of record JACOWS010000002.1, read on the forward strand.
GGCGGCGGCGCCTATGGCGCACAGCTGTTGGAAAAGCAAAAAGCGCGCTTCACCTACGGGCTCTCGGAAACGCAATTTTCCCGCTACGCCAGGGAGGCGATGGAAAAGCGCGGAATCGACTCCTCTCAAGGCCTGGTGACTCGACTTGAGTCGCGGCTCGACAACGTGGTATTTCGTGCGGGATTTGTCAAAACACGCCGCGCCGCGCGCCAACTTGTCTCGCACGGACACATTACGGTAAACGGCAAGCGCATGAACGTCCCCTCTTACCTAGTGGCGCCGGAAGATGTCGTAGCTATCCGCCAAGAGAGCCGCCAGAGCCCTCTGTTTGCCGGCCGTACCGAGGCCAGTAAAGAGTATCAGGCGCCAAAGTGGATTACGGTCAACGAGGACGGACACGCCGCAACCATGAAGACAACTCCCGTATTTGCGGAGAGCGAGCTGTCTTGGAGTCCGACCATTATAATCCAATTTTACAGTCGGTAAATTATTTTTTGTTATCAATAGTAGTTATTATTTATTTTATGATGGAATATTCGATCACATTGCCGAGTAAGCCACGCGTTGTTTCCGAAGAGGAAATGGCCGGTGTATATGAGATAGACGGACTCTATCCGGGATACGGCCACACGCTTGGAAATAGCCTCCGCCGAATAATACTCTCTTCGTTGCCAGGCATCGCGGTAACCGGCGTCAAGATAGAAGGGGTTGATCACGAGTTTTCTACCATATCGGGAGTTAAGGAAGACGTGGTTACCATCCTGCTACATCTTAAAAAACTGCGATTTGAGGTCATAGGTGGCGAGCCGCAAACCGTCTCGTTTTCTGCAAAAGGCCCGAAAAAAGTAACCGGTGCCGACCTTAAACTCCCCGGCCAGGTGCGGCTCCTTAACCCAAACGCCTATATTTGCGAGTTGACCGACAAGACAGCGTCAATTAACGCGGAGTTCCACATCGAGCAGGGACTTGGCTACGTGCCGCGCGAGGCGCTTAAAAAAGATCGTGTCGACATCGGCGAAATTTCCATAGACGCCATCTTTTCTCCCATCCGCCGCGTCAACTATGAAGTAGAAAATATGCGCATCGGCGATCGCACCGACTTTAACCGCTTGCGCATCTCTATTGAAACAGACGGATCCATTACGCCAAAAAAAGCGCTCGAGTCTTCCATCGAGATAATGATCACCCAGCTCAAGGCGATAGTCGGATTCCGCGAGGAAGAGGTGCCGGAGATGCCTCTTCCCGCCGCTTCGGCACCAACCACGGTTGAAAATGCCGCCGAGGTGATGAAGACGCGGATAGATGACCTGGAGTTTTCGGCGCGCACCAAGGTGTCGTTGGAAAAGGCAAACATCCGCACTGTGGGAGGATTGGCGCGTAAAAAGGAGGAAGATTTGCTTGAAATAGACGGACTGGGGCCCAAGTCGATACAGGAAATAAAACGCGCGCTCGCAAACTTTGGCATCATCCTTAAGTAACCGGACCCGGCGCACCCGACCATGCGACACCACAACCACAACAGAAAATTCGGACGAACCAAGAGCCAGCGCGCGGCGCTCTTACGCTCCCTCGCTCGCTCGTTGGTAGAGAAGGGTCGTATGCAAACCACAGAAGCAAAAGCCAAGGAGGTGCGCCCGCTCATAGAAAAGATGGTGACCAAGGCGCGCTCCGGCACGCTTGCAAACCGCCGCATGCTCATAGTCGCCTTGGGAGACGCGCGTATGGCAAACAAGCTTATAGCTACCGCCAAAGGGTACGAGGGGCGCACGGGCGGCTACACGCGCATAACCAAGCTCGGGGCGCGCAAGGGCGACGCGGCGGCCATGGCGCTTATCGAATTTGTATAAATTTGTATGATTACTATCGACGCACAAGGAAAAACTCTGGGGCGGGTCGCCAGCGCGGCGGCCAGGGTACTTTTGGGCAAACACAAAGCGAGTTTTGCCAAACACTTGGTGGTGGGCGAGGAGGTAACTATCATAAACGCCGCACAAGTCGCGATTTCTGGAGCCAAAAAACAGGACAAAAAATACGTCCGCTATTCCGGCTATCCCGGGGGACAAAAAATAGAAAATTATGCTATGTTGGTAGGCCGCCGCGGGGAAGCGGAGGCCCTGCGCCGCGCGGTGCTGGGGATGCTTCCTAAAAATCGCCTGCAAGCAAAGCGGATAAAACTGCTCACCATAAAAAAATAGCCATGGCAACAAAAACAAACAAAGACGCAAGATACATAGAAGCGGTTGGCCGCAGGAAGACCGCCATTGCCCGCGTGCGCCTCACCCCGAGCGCGCGTAGCGCGGTGATCATCAACGGAAAAGATATCAATGTTTATTTTGATACCGAGCCACTGCGCATTACAGCGCTCGAACCATTTCTTAAGGTAACGCTCGCAACCCAGTTTACCGTCAGCGCCACCGTGCGCGGCGGCGGCATCGCCGGCCAAGCCACCGCGGTGCGTCATGCCATTTCGCGCGCGTTGACCGAATACGACCACGAGTTGCGCACGCCGCTCAAGCGTGAAGGGTTTCTCAAGCGCGACCCGCGCGCCAAAGAGCGCCGCAAGTTCGGCCTCAAAAAAGCCCGCAAGTCACCGCAGTGGAGTAAACGCTAATCTTGGACTGTGTTACAATATGAAAATGAGCCAGCTTTCCTACAAATTGCCGGTCGTTATCATGAAGCAGGGTAGGAGCTTTGTAGCTTATTCTCCTGCCCTTGATCTTTCTACTGTTGGAAAGACTCTTAAGGATGCACAGCGGATGTTCGCGCAAGCGGCTAAGATTTTTTTTGATGAAATTATAAAGGCTGGTACAGCGGATGAAATATTATCCGAGCTAGGATGGAAGAAAGTACAAAATAAATGGAGCCCACCGAAATTAGTTTCTGCTAGAGCTATAAGTATTCAAGAGCCGATTTTTGCCTAACTATTATGGCGCATTTGCGCGCGGTACACTGGAAGAAATTCGAGAAATTTCTTCTTGAAGTTGGGTGTGAGTTCGTACGCGAAGAGGGAGATCACCGCATATTTTGGAAGAAAGGTATTAAGCGGCCAGTTATATTGCCGCGTTATAAAGAGTTACCAGAATTTATTATTCTTAATAACCTCAAAATTTTAAGTATAAGCCGCAAAGAATTTCTTAGAATAGTTAAACAAAACTAGCTTGATTGCTGTAGGATAACTTCCTTCTCCCAGTCGAGGTATATTTGTCTTATGGCTAAAATTTATGTTGCTGGAAAAGATATAAATCGCGCTCAATTAGTTATGAGGATGTTAAGGGAGGGCGGTCATACTATTACGTTTGATTGGTTGGCTGACATACAAAACGAAAAAGACAAGATTAGAAAGGCAAAAGACGAAAGAGATGGGGTAAGGGTCGCAGATGCACTTGTATATCTATGGGAGTCGGACCAGGAGAGCGCGCGGTATGAAGCTGGAATGGCTATGGGACTTAAGAAACTGATTGTAATTTCAGGAGGGCCCAATTCTTTCTTCTTTACTTTGGAAAATATAATGCAAGTCCAATCCGACGAGGAAATTATCGATGTCTTAAAAAGGTTAATTCCTAACATGCCACCCAGCTAATGAGGGTAGTGTCTCTCGTTCCTGCGTGGGCAGGTCCACCAGGCAGAGCATGCACAAAAAATCGTGTGTCTTGTAAGCGCATATTATTTATGTCATAGTGCTTTGTAGCCTGTACAAACGCTAAGGAGGTACCAATGGGCTATAATGATTACGGTCCCAATGAAGCACGGGGGGCTTTCGAGAGTGGGGTGAACAAAAGGGCCAAAGCTGCAGAGGAGGTGGCCAAAAACATTCCCTTGAGTTCGCTGACGGTTTTTGACCTCATCGAGGTAATCAATGCATGTAATGCATCATCTCGTGATGTATTTTCTGTACTCTTGCGCAAAGCAGAGCTGATAGAGAAGCTGGCTGCAAAAGTAAACCAGGACTGAAACGAGCACCACTGTCAAAACTGCCCAACATTGGTTGGGCAGTTTTTTGCTCAACCAAGCACTCCTTCGCATGAAATTATTGACTCCGCATGTTTTTTGCGTATAATACGTGCACGATGGGTGACTCTGGAGAAGAAAAAGAGGCAGAATTTGTACCCGAAGAGGAAGGAGAGGAGGGTCCAGCACTCATCAAACGCTTGCGAGAAAAGCTCAAAAAAGCGGTTGAAGAAAAACAGGAGTACCTCGACGGCTGGCAGCGGGCGCGCGCCGACTTTGCAAACTACGCGCGGCAAGAGGCGCAATTTGGCGCCGACAAAGAAGCGCGCGCAAAAGTTGCGGTGGTAGAGGCGCTTCTTCCCGCTCTCGACTCGTTTGAACTGGCGTTCAGACACACCCCCACCAAAGAGCTCGAAATGCTGTACAAACAGCTCCTGGACTCGCTTGGAAAGGCCGGCATCACGCAGTTTGGGCGACAAGGCGAGCTGTTTGACCCGCACCGGCACGAGGCCCTGCGCGAAGAGCCGACCAAAGAAGCCGCAGATGACCACACGGTTGTCACGGTTGAGCGCTCCGGCTATACTCTTGATGATTTCGTGATCCGCCCGGCGCAGGTGTCCGTAGGCGTTTATAAAAAAGAGCTTTAAATTAATTAACTAAACTTAACCACTATGGGAAAAATTCTCGGTATAGACTTGGGCACGACAAACTCCGCGATGGCGGTTATGCGCGGCGGCGAGCCGCAAATTTTGGAAAATGCCGAAGGAGCGCGCACCACGCCTTCAGTAGTGGCGGTGTCTAAAGTGGGCGAGCGCGTGGCCGGCCTTATAGCGCGCAGGCAGGCCGTTACCAACCCCAAAAACACCGTCTATCAAATAAAGCGCTTCATCGGCCACACGTTCGACGAGCCGGGGGTGGAAAAAGACCGCACTACGGTTCCGTTCGAAACCCGCAAATCAGCGAGCGGCGGGATAGAGGTGCTTATGGGAGAAAAGTGGTACAGTCCGGAGGAGCTTTCCGCAATGATCCTAAGCAAGCTTAAGGCAGATGCGGAAAAACGCTTGGGCGAGCCGGTTACAGAAGCGGTCATCACCGTGCCTGCATACTTTAACGACAGTCAGCGCGCGGCCACCAAAGACGCGGGGAAAATAGCCGGCTTAGAAGTAAAGCGCATCATAAACGAGCCGACAGCCGCGGCTCTCGCTTACGGCTTTGACAAAAAAAAGAACGAAAAGATAGCGGTGTTTGACTTCGGCGGAGGAACATTCGATATCTCCATCCTCGAGGTGGGAGACGATGTTATCGAGGTTAAATCGACCGACGGCGACGCGCGCCTGGGAGGCAAAGACATCGATCAAAAAATAATCGACTGGCTGGCAACCGAATTTCAAAAAGAGTCCGGCATAGATGTGCGCGGCGACGCCCTGGCGCGCCAACGGCTAGACGAGGCGGCAGAAAAGGCAAAAATTGAGCTCTCCACCGCGGTGGAGACCGAAGTAAACATTCCATTTCTGACCTCTGACACCTCCGGGCCGCGCCACTTGCTTATCAAAATGACCCGCGCCAAGCTCGAGGAGCTTGCGGCCGAGTTTATAGACCGCGCCAACGTCATCACCAAACGTGCCATGGAAGCATCGCCGTTTAAAGTGGGCGAGATAGACGAGGTTATTTTGGTCGGTGGGCAAACCCGCATGCCAGCCATCCAAGCGGCTGTGGAAAATTTCTTCGGCAAAAAGCCGCACATGGGAGTCAACCCGGACGAGGTAGTGGCGGTCGGAGCCGCAATACAGGGCGGGATTTTGGGCGGGGAAGTGCGCGACGTGTTACTTTTGGATGTTATTCCTCTTTCGCTTGGTATCGAAACCATGGGCGGCGTCAACACCAAACTTATTGAGCGTAACACCACCATACCTACCTCGCGCACGCAGGTTTTTTCAACCGCGGCAGATAATCAAACCAGCGTCGAGATACATGTGGTGCAGGGCGAACGCGCGATGGCCCCCGACAACAAGTCGCTCGGCCGCTTTGTGCTAGACGGCATACCGCCGGCCCCGAGAGGTTTGCCTCAAATTGAAGTGTCGTTTGATGTTGATGCCAACGGCATCCTTTCCGTCAAAGCCAAAGACAAGGCGAGCGGCAAAGAGCAGAGCATCCGCATTGAAGCGCGATCCGGTCTTTCCGAAGAAGAGGTAAAAAAGATGCAACGAGATGCCGAGACGCACGCCACTGACGACAAAAAGAAGATGGAGTTGGTCGAGGCGCGTAACCTGGCCGAGCAGGCGGTGTATGGCGCAAAGAAAGCCCTAACCGACAACAAGGGTAAAATTCCGGCCGACCTTGAGGCTTCTATAAACGAACGAGTGTCGGCAGTTGAGTCTAAAAAGACATCCGACAATGCGGCAGAGATCAAAACAACACTTGAAGACCTGTCCAAAGAGTTGGGTAAACTGTACGAGGCAATACAAAAAGCTGGACCCAGTGAAGCACCGCAGGGCGGCGGCGGACAAACTCCTCCGACAGAGGGAGGAAAAGGCCCGGAAACTCCATAAATTAGCTTCTGCGTACTTTGTATGGTACAGTAGGCAAAACTTATGGCTAATAAGAAGGATTACTACAATGTGCTCGGTGTAGACAAAAAGGCCTCCAAAGACGATATAAAAAAAGCGTTCCACAAACTGGCGCACCAGTACCACCCGGACAAAAACAAGGGCGATGCGGAAAAGTTTAAGGAGCTCTCCGAAGCATACTCGGTTTTGTCCGACGAAAAAAGGCGGGCGGAATATGACTCTTACGGCCGTGTCTTTGGAGGTAGAGGAGGAACAGGTGCAGGATTTAATGCCCAGGGGTTTGATTTTTCCCAATTTCAAGATGCGGCACAAAACGGTTTTGGGTTTGACTTCGGCGACGTATTTAGCGACTTTTTCGGCGCCGCCACCGGGATGCGGCGCGGGCGCGACATCTCCATCGACCTAGAACTAAGCTTTAAAGAATCCGTGTTCGGAACTACGCGCAGGGTCCTCCTGGCCAAGACCGCGCAGTGCGACACCTGCCAGGGGAGCGGTGCCGAGCCCGGAGCCAAACAGAACACCTGCACACACTGCAACGGTGTCGGCAAAATTCACGAAACCACCAATTCTATCTTTGGCTCCATAAGCATGGTACAGCCCTGCCGGCAATGCCGCGGCACCGGCAAGGTGCCGGAAACTAAGTGCCACACCTGCCGCGGAGAAGGCGTGTATCGCAGACAAGAAGAGGTGGAAATTGTCGTCCCTGCAAGTATCGAGGGAGGCGAAATGATACGCCTTACCAACGCTGGCGAGGCGATGCAAAATGGGCCCTCCGGCGACCTGTATGTAAAAATACATGTCACGCCGGACCCGCGGTTTAAAAAAGAGGGCGACAATTTAGTGACCGAGCTTTCTGTAAAACTTTCCGACGCGCTGTTGGGCGCAGAATATACGGTGGTAACCCTTGATGGCGACGAAAAAATTACTATCCCCCAAGGGGTAACACACGGGGAACTTTTGCATGTAAAGGGTAGGGGGGTGCCACACGCGCGCGGCCGCCGTGGCGACCTATTAGTGCGGGTTAAGTTGGTATTGCCGCAAAAACTTTCCCGCAATGCCAAGGGTTTGGTAGAGAAGCTTCGCGAAGAGGGGATATAATAGGGGTCTTTTTTCTGCTATTATAGGCCGATGAAGAAGCGCTTATTCACGGGGCTGCAACCTTCAGGACAACTCCACTTAGGCAACTATTTTGGAGCGCTCAAGCCGTTTGCCGACACCTACCAAGAGTACGAAAGCTTTTTGATGGTTGCAGACTACCACTCTCTTACCTCGCTCAAAAATCCCACCGAGCTGCGCGCAAATGTTGTTGAAGTGGTGCGCGCTTACTTGGCTCTGGGGGTAGAGCCGAGCAAGGCAGTGATATTTAAACAGTCCGATGTGCAGGAGCACACCGAACTTGCATGGATTTTTGAGACTCTGGTAACCGTACCGTTTTTGATGCAGGCACACGCATACAAAGACAAGGTTGCTAAAGGCATAGAGCCTACCGCCGGGCTCTTTAACTACCCGATGCTTATGGCGGCAGACATTTTGCTCTACGACACGGACGTGGTGCCCGTGGGAGGAGACCAGCGCCAGCATGTGGAATATGCGCGCGAGGCGGCTAACAAATTTAATCTTTCCTTTGGCCAGACGTTTACGGAGCCCACAGAGAAAATTTTAGAAAACGTAGCCATTGTTCCCGGTGTTGATGGGCAAAAAATGAGCAAGAGTTACAAAAATACTATCCCGCTGTTTGGTTTTAAAGAGGAAATTACGGCGGCAGTAATGAGCATAGTCACAGACTCTTCCGGCGAGCGGCCGGAAAATGTCTACGCCATCCACAAACTCTTTAAAAGCGAAACGGAGCTCGCTTCCCTATATGAAAATAACCGCGGCAACTACAAAGTGTTGAAAGAGGCGCTTGCAGAAGACATCGAGGCTTTCGTGGCACCAAAGCGAAACAAGCGGGAATCTATAAGCGTAGAGGATGTTAAGAGGGTGCTTGCAGAAGGACGGGAAAAGGCGCACACTATTGCCGCATCCAAAATGGCCGACGTCCGGCAAAAAATAGGAGTAAGTTTATAGTAAATTATATATTCTCATATTCTGCAGAATACCAGAATAAAGTGTATGGAAAGAACTCTAATAAGAGATTTAAATAAAAAGGTGGGGAGGAAGGTCCTGGTCGAGGGTTCCGTTTCCGTGCGTCGCGACCAAGGCAAAATGGTGTTTTTTGACTTCCGCGACCGTTCCGGCGGCGTACAGGGCGTCGTCTTGCCAAAAAGTGACGCGATAGAAACCGCCAAAGAGGTGCGGTCGGAGTATGTTGTTTCAGTCGAGGGCACGGTAAACAAGCGTCCGGACAAAAACGTAAACGAAGAGGTGCAAAACGGCGATATCGAACTCGAGGTACACACCATACACATTTTTTCTAAAGCCGAAGTTCCGTTTGAACTTGATGCCCATGTCAATCTCGACACGTATCTTGACTATCAACCTTACTTATTGCGCAGCCCGCGTTCAAAGGCTGTTTTTAAACTCCAGGAAACGGTCGTGCAAGCGTTCCGTGAATCTCTAAAAGAACAGGACTTTACCGAATTCCAGGCACCGGCAATAGTCGGTGGCGATGCTGAAGGTGGTGCCGCAGCTTTTGAGGTAAAGTATCACTACGACAAGCCAGCATACCTTGCCACCAGCCCGCAACTCTACAAACAGATTATGGTTGGCGTCTTTGAGCGTGTGTTTGCCACACCTAAAGTTTTTCGTGGGGAAAAACATGCCACCCCACGTCACCTTAACGAGTACTCCTCAATGGACTTTGAAATGGGCTTTATACACGACCACACCGACGTGATGACTGTGCTTGAAAAGGCAATACGCCATATTGTTGAAAAGGTGCAGGGACACCACCTAGATGTGTTCGAGCTTTTTGGCGCAGAACTTCCCCTTTTACCGGAAAAGATTCCTGTTTTGAAACTGCGCGAAGCACAAGATATTTTGGGGGTGGAAGAGGAGCCAGACCTCGAGCCGGAGCATGAGAAAAAACTTTGCGAGTGGGCAAAAAAAGAAAAGGGGAGCGATTTTGTGTTTGTCACCCACTACCCAGTTTCCAAACGCCCATTTTATACCTACGAAGACGAGGCGGACCCAGGCTACACCAAGAGTTTCGACCTTTTGTTTCGCGGGCTGGAGATCACCACCGGCGGTCAGCGTGTCCACGACTACGACACTTTAGTGGAGAAAATAAAAGACAAAGGGATGAACTCGGAAAAGTTCTCCTTTTACCTGCAGGCGTTTAAGGTGGGATTACCGCCGCATGGAGGCAGCGCCACGGGGCTTGAGCGTGTAACCGCGCGACTCCTTAACCTGCCCAATGTCAAAGAGGCGACCCTATTCCCCCGCGACCTCAACCGCATCGACCTCCTCCTCTCCACCGATAAAAAAGAGTAACTACCGCGCCGGCTTTAAAATCACCTTATTTTTAGCTACAATAGGGTGGATATGGAAAAAGCGTACACCCCCAGTAAAGTAGTATTAAAGCGCTATGCCGACGTGCTGGTCAAGTTTGCACTTAACCACGGCAAGGGTATTAAAAAAGGAGACGTAGTCAACATCAACGGGCCGGAGAGTTCTAAGCCGCTGTTTTTGGCTGTACGCACGGCAATTTTAAAAGCTGGCGGGCATGTGATACAGCACTACCTGCCGGATGACGACGACCGCTACAATTTTAGCGCCACGTTTTTTGAGCATGCCAAAGCGCATCAGCTCGACTTTTTTCCGCAACACTACTTTAGGGGGTTGGTTGACCAAATGGACCATGTGTTGTTTATACTCGGCAACACCGACCCGCATGCGCTCAAAGGTGTCCATCCTAAAAAAATCATGCGTCGCGGAGAGGCGATGAAGCCTTACCTAAACTGGCGCCGGCACAAGGAACATCAGGGTAAATTGTCTTGGACTATCGCACTCTACGGCACGCCGGCTATGGCAAAAGAGGCCGGCCTTTCACCCCGCGCTTACTGGAAGGAAATCGAAAAGGCCTGTTTTCTAAAAGACAAAAACCCCGTCGCCGCTTGGCGCCGCGTCTATCGCGACATCCACGCTTACAACCGCAAACTTGACGCCCTTTCTCCTTACATTGAAAAACTCCATATAGAAGGAGCTGATGCGGACCTCTGGATTACTCTGGGCAAAAAGCGCAGGTGGCTCTCCGGCCGCGGCGCCAACGTACCTAGCTTTGAGATTTTTACCAGCCCCGACTGGCGCGGAACCGAGGGCTGGATACGCTTCAACCAGCCGCTCTACCGCTACGGCAGCCGTGTAACCGGCATTGAGTTGTGGTTTAAAAAAGGCCGTGTGGTAAAAGCAAAAGCCAAAACAGGCGAGAAATTGCTTAAAGAGATGGTACACACCCCGGGAGCTGATAGGGTGGGGGAGTTTTCGCTTACAGACAAGCGTTTTTCCCGCATTACCAAGTTTATGGCGGAAACTTTGTTTGACGAAAACATCGGCGGACCCCAGGGCAACACACACATCGCGCTTGGCGCCTCATATGCCGACTCTTACGCGGGCGACGTACGCACACTGACAGAGAAGCAAAAGATAAAGCTCGGCTTTAATGATTCCTCCGTGCACACCGACATCATCTCCACCGCCAAGCGCCGTGTTGTCGCGCACCTCTTTGGCGGCAAAACAAAAGTGATATATGAAAATGGCGAATTTGTTATATAACCTTCTGCACGATATGAATCCAGCACACCTGCTCAAGAGGGTAGGACTTGGCCTAGCGGCCCGGAGCGCCCTCTTGAGCAGGTGTGTTGGCTAAATTATATGCCCATAACGGTTAAAACTCCTGTGTACGAAGGGCCGCTCGACCTCCTTTTGGAGTTGGTGGAGAAGCGCAAGCTGCTCATTAACGACATCTCGCTGGCAGCCGTGACCGAAGAATATTTAGAGCGCGTCAACGCTATGGCAAGCGCCCCCGTAGGGGAAACGGCGGAGTTTGTCGCGCTCGCCGCCACGCTCCTCCTTATAAAATCCCGATCGCTATTGCCTTTTCTATCCCTAACCGGCGAAGAGGAGCGAGACATTAAAGAGCTCGAGTACCGCCTTGCGCTTTACCAGATTATTAAAAAGGCTGGGAGCGGTGTTGCTGCAGCCATGAGCGCCCCCTACCTATTTGAGGGAGGTGAGCCAGAACCAGCGCCTTTATATGCTCCCGACCTTTCTGTAACAGTGGAAAGTATAAGCAATGCGGTGCATGCTCTTATCGACGGCTTTCCGCAAGCACTCATGCTACCAAAGGTTGCGGTCAAAAAAATGGTTTCGCTTGAAGAGATGGTGACGCGGCTCGAGGCGCGGGTCAGTAATGCCCTGCGCCTTTCGTTTAAAGAGTTTTCAGGGCTTGGAAAACGCGAGCGTACCGAGGTGGTGGTGAGCTTTTTGGCGCTCCTGGAGCTGGTAAAAAGGGGTATAATAAAAGTCACACAGGAGCGAGACTTCGGGGATATTATGCTTGAGTCTGATTCTGTTTCTACACCTACATATGAATGACCGAGAGCTTATTACACGTCTAGAGGCTCTCCTTTTTGCGCTGGGGCCATTAAGCCGCGAGGAGCTTGCTAAGTCTCTTGATGTACCTCTGCCGGAGTGCGAGAGGGTTCTTGCGACACTGATTATGGAAAGCCGTACACGCGGGGTGGTGGTTGTATACGACGGCTCCATGGCCGAGATGCGCGCTTCGCCGCAAGCCGCGGAGCATATAGAGCGTGTGCGTAAAGAAGCGTTTACCAGAGAAATAGGCCGCGCAGGGCAAGAGACATTGGCCGCGGTGTTGTACCGGGGGCCGCTCACCCGCAGCGAGATAGACTTTATACGCGGGGTCAACTCGAGCCACATCCTGCGCACGCTTACCATGCGCGGGTTGGTGCGCAAAGTGGCGAACCCAAAAGATACGCGCTCCTTTTTGTACGAACCCACCACCGAAACGTACGCACACCTGGGGGTGCAGGGGCGCGGCGACTTGCCCGGCTATACGACGGTGCGCCAACAGCTGGCCGCGCTTGAGGAAACCTATCGTTCCGAGCAGGACTCAACCAACTCATCATGATATCTATATGATAAAACCCATCACTCTTACTCGCACTACCTACACTTTTTTATTCGCAACAGCTTCTCTGTGTCTTGCGGTACTCATCACCATACAGGTGCCGCCATTTATGGGCGTGCCGGTTGAAGCTAAGGAGCTGGCGGTATTCCCCGCTCCTATCACGCTTCCCGCGGAGGATATAGCAGCAAAAGCGGCCGTGCTTTATGACCCAACCACCGGCCAGATTTTATTTGCAAAAAATGCTACAAGGCCTCTCGCGCTCGCGTCCCTTACCAAACTCATGACCGCGCAGGTCATTTTGGCTCAATCCAGCGAACAGCAGGTAGTTACCATTACTTCGCAAAACTTGCGGCCGGAAGGCGACTGGGGTCTCCGTCCCGGAGAGAAGTGGTCGGTTGAGCAATTGCTGCGCTTTGGTCTTGTCGCTTCAGCAAACGACGCAATGGCCGCAGCCGCGGATGCCATTGGCCCCACCATTATCGACGAGATGAACCGCACCGCAAGGGTCTTGGGGCTTTCGCAGACGCACTTTTCAAACCCTACCGGGTTGGATCTCGACCTGGAAACCGCCGGGGCGTATGGGTCGGCCTACGATGTCGCGCTTCTTGCAACCTCTTTTATGCAACGCTATCCGACTCTTTTGGGGGCTACCGCCCAGCCGTCAGTTACCATAACTTCAGGCGAAGTACAGCTTAACGCCACCTCAACCGACACGCCGCTCTTGGACATCCCAGGGCTAGTAGGTGCAAAAACAGGATACACTGACCTGGCAGGCGGCAACCTTATTGTTGTGTTTGATGTAGAGATAGGACATCCGCTTATTGCGGTTGTGCTCGGTTCAACGCGCGAAAAACGTTTTGATGATATACGTGCTCTGGTGGTGGCCGTGCGCGCCAAACGATAAATAACGTATGACTACTTTAGACCTAATGCGCATATTTTTGCCATCCTTGATCGCATTCCTCTTTGGCGTGGGGATGACGCCGTTTGTAAGTCATGTGCTTTATACGTACCGCTTTTGGAAGCCGCGCGCGGGGAAAATCGGACTCGATGGCACGCCCGCCGAAACTTTTAACCGTCTGCATGAAAAAAGAGAAGTCGGCACGCCGCGCGCCGGGGGCATCTTGGTGTGGGGAAGTGTACTGGTAACCGCAGGGGTCTTGAGACTCCTCTCTATTAATTTTCCCGAGGTGTTTGCACAAATTGATTTTATCAGCCGCACCCAAACCTGGCTGCCGCTTGCGGCTTTAGCGGCGGGAGCCCTGGTGGGTTTCGCAGACGATTACTTCGAAGTGCGCGGGCGCGGCGGTTTGCCATTGCGTGTGCGCCTGCTTGCGGTGGCCATGGTAGCGTCGTTTTGCGCCTGGTGGTTTTTTAGCAAGCTGGGGGTGTCGGCGATTTCTTTCCCGTTCGTGGAGGGGCCGCTAGAGCTTGGGTGGCTGTTTATACCGTTTTTTGTTTTGACCGCGTTATTTTTATACGCCAGCGGCGTTATAGACGGAATAGACGGACTTTCAGGCGGTGTCTACGGAGCAATTTTTGCCGCATACGCAGGGCTCGCATTTTTCCAAAACCAGATGGACATCGCCGGGCTGTCTGCAGCAATAACCGGGGCTCTCTTGGCGTTTTTATGGTTTAACATCCCGCCAGCCCGCTTTTACCTTTCTGAAACGGGGACCATGGGGCTCGCACTCGCACTGACCGTTATAGCATTTTTAACAGATGCGCACGGTTACGGACGCGGAGTGCTGGCTCTCCCGGTTATTGCGTTTCCGTTGGTGGTGACCGTTCTGTCTGTCATAGTACAGATGTCTTCCAAAAAACTTTTTGGGCATAAAATCTTACGCGTTGCGCCGCTCCACCATCACTTTGAAGCAATAGGTTGGCCGGCATACAAGGTAACCATGCGATACTGGGTCGTCAGTATGATTGCCGCCATTATAGGCCTTTCTATAGCGCTATTGTGAGGAAGCCCGTTGACACCGCCTTTTTACTCACCGCGAGCGCTCTGGTCGTAGCCGGGCTCCTTATATTTACCTCTGCGGCTCTTGGGCTTTTGGCACGCGACGGAGGGGCCACGTTTACCTCGGTGGCGGTCAGCCAACTCTTGCTTGGACTGGTGTGCGGGGGCATTCTGAGCTACCTTCTTGCCCGCACAGACTACCGCTTGTGGCGCCGATACACGCCATACCTCTTTGGCTTTGCCCTGCTACTCACCCTGCTGACTCTTATCCCTCACGTAGGACTTACGCTTAAGGGAGCGTCGCGTTGGATTTCTCTTGGTCCCATCTCCTTTCAACCGTCAGAGTTGTTAAAGTTTGCGACGGTGGCGTTTCTCGCCGCGATGTATGCCACGCATTACAAACAAATAAGAACCTGGCGCTGGGGCATACTCCCGCTCATCCTTATAGCCGGCAGTGCGACTCTTGTGGTTTTACGCCAGCCAGACACCGCGAGCGCCATGGTGATAGCTCTGTCCGCAGTGGTTATGTTGTTTACTGCCGGGGGTAAACTTTCGCATCTGGCGCTCCTGGCTCTTATAGGAGTGTCTTTAGTCGGTTTTGCCGCCTACGAGCGTCCCTATGTGGCCGAACGCCTGCTGACTTTTATCAACCAGGGAGCCGACCCGCAGGGCGCCGGCTGGCAAATACAGCAGTCGCTTATATCGGTTGGCTCCGGAGGTCTCTTTGGCCGCGGATTTGGACAAAGCATAGAAAAGTTTTCCTACCTGCCGGAGCCTATCGGCGACTCGATTTTTGCAGTTGCCGGTGAGGAGTTTGGGTTTGTTGGTTCCGGAATACTCCTTGGACTCTTTGTCGCCTTTGCCGTGCTGGGGCTCCGGATAGCGGCGCGCGCGCCAGACCCGTTTGGCGGCCTTTTGGCTGTTGGCATCGTGGTCTTGATAGTTGGGCAGTCGTTTTTTAACATTGCTTCAACGCTCGGACTGGTACCCTTGGTGGGAGTTCCGCTTATATTTGTCTCGCACGGCGGGACCGCGCTTGCTATAGCGCTCATCGAGGTGGGAGTGCTGTTGAGTGTCTCTCGACGGATGAAAAAATAACAGAGTCTGCTACACTACAAAGGACATGAAGATACTCTTTACCGGATCGGGTTCAGGAGGGCACTTTTACCCGATTATCGCGGTGGCCGAGTCCATGAGCGACGCGGTGCGCGAGAGAAAACTGCTTGAGCCCACATTGTACTACGCGGCACCAACTCCGTACGATCGCGAACTTCTTATAGCAAACGGTATTACCTTTGTACCGACCGCAGCAGGAAAAATGCGTCGCTATTTTTCTCTACTTAACATTGTCGACATCTTCAAAACAGGATGGGGAGTGATACGAGCTTTTGTGCGAGTGTTCTTTCTATACCCAGACGCCGTCTTTGGCACCGGGGGCTATGCATCGTTTCCAACCATTTTAGCCGCGCGCTTTTTCCGCATACCGGTGGTGATATACGCAGCCGATGTGGTGCCCAGCCGAGTCAACCTCTGGGCGGGAAAGTTTGCGCGTAAGGTAGCCATAGCTTTTCCCGAGGCATCACGCTATTTTCCTGAAGATCGGGTCGCGCACACGGGCGCCCCGGTGCGCAAGGCGGCGCTCTTGCCCGCACGCGAGGGCATGCACGAATTCTTAAAGCTTGAACATACTGTACCGGTCCTGTTAATTCTTGGCGGCTCACAGGGAGCGCAGGTGATCAACGAGGGAGTGTTGGCGGCATTGCCACAGCTGGTGGAGAAATATCAAGTGGTGCACCAAACCGGCGAAAAAAATATTGAGGAGATGGTCGGGCGCGCAAAAGTGGCTCTTGAAAATTCAAACCATGCGGAGCGCTATCGTCCTTTTAGCTACCTTAACGACCTGGCCTTGCGCATGGCTGCGGGCGCCGCGGCGATGGTTGTCTCACGTGCCGGATCGGGGAGCATTTTTGAAATTGCCGCGTGGGGGCTGCCTTCAATCCTAATTCCCATCCCTGAACCAACTTCCCACGACCAGGAAAAAAACGCATTTGCTTACGCTCGTTCGGGTGCCGCGGTAGTTATTGAGCAAAACAACCTGACCCCCGGGCTCCTCATTTCCGAAATCAACCGCATTTTAGAACAGCCGGAACTCTCTCGCGGCATGTCCGAAAAAGCGCGCGCCTTTGCCCGAGTTGACGCTTCCAAAACAATAGCAAACGCCCTATTAGATATAGCAATCTCCCACGAGTCATGAGCCTATAATCACACAAATATTTAAAACTCTATGACTAACTATGAAGCACGCACATCCGACAATAAGTGTGTATTTTGCGAAATCGCCAATGGCCACCTGCCGGCAGCAATTTTCTGGGAGGACAGAGAGTTTTTAGCATTCTTGTCTATTGATCCCAATACTGAGGGTTTTTCTTGTGTTATCCCAAAACAACATTATGGGAGCGATGTACTTAAAATGCCCGATGAAATACTTATACGTTTTGTCCTGGTTGCTAAAAAAATCAGTGAAATTCTTGAGAATTACTACACCGACGTTGGCAGAGTTGGACTTGTAATGGAAGGGACCGGGATAGATCATGCTCATATCAAACTCATACCTTTACATGATACTGAGCATATGAAGCGTGGAGAATGGAAACAATACCTTTCAAAACAAAACCATTGGTTTGACACATATGAGGGGTGGGTTTCTTCTGCTGGTGGACCATTAATTGACCGAGAGGAATTAAAAGTATTGGCGGAAAAGATACGGAAATCTCTAAAATAGGGGGTAGGGCGAGAATGGCCTATTCTCTAGCTTGACACACTGCGATGATAGGAGTAGTACTGTATCCACGCTATGGGTAGCAAACACGCCGCCAGCAAGATATATTCTAATATTCTGAAGAATAACAGAATAAAGTCTGCTAGGACGCCAAAGCAATTAGAACGACACTTTAAGGGAGTCGCCAATCATCGTCGGATCGAGATTTTACTGCTTGTGGCAAAACGAGAGGGAATCACTACGGAAGCGATTTCAACTACGCTTGACTGCAATTTTAAAACAATTTCTTCTCACACTCAACGCTTGATACAAGCTGGTTTACTAGAGAAAAAGTACCTTGCACAAAGCGTACTCCATACGCTTTCGCCTCATGGAAAAATGGTGCACACCTTTATTCAATCATTCTGATATTCTGAAGAATATCAGAATACAAGCAGCGAAGAGGTCAAGGGTCGGAAATTCTGATATAGTTTTTACATGGGAGAAAAAATAATAACGCGGTTTGCGCCAAGCCCAACCGGGAACCTCAACATTGGCGGGGTGCGGGCGGGGATTTTTGCCTACCTGTTTGCCCGCCACAGCAAAGGGGAGTTTATCGTGCGTATAGAAGACACTGACCGGCTACGTAGTACCAAAGAGTATGAGGAGAATATTTTAGAAGCGCTTGCGTGGCTCGGGCTCGAGTATGACCGCCTCTTTAGACAGAGCGAACATGCCGCACGACACGAGGAGTTGTTGCGAAAGTTGGTTGCAGAAGGTAAGGCGTATGTGTCTCAAGAAAATACCGAGGCAACACCTTCCAAAGCTAAGGAGTCGCCTCAAAAAGGAGGGAAGGGGAGGGGTGAAGTAATCCGTTTTAAAAACCCAAATAAAACAATCAGCTTTGACGACGTGGTGCATGGCTCTATTTCCTTTGAAACCGCCGAGCTTAAAGATTTTGTTATCGCCAAGAGTTTTACCGAGCCGGTTTTTCACTTTGCAGTCGTCGCTGACGACTGGGACGAAGGCGTAACTCACGTAGTGCGCGGCGAGGACCACATCTCCAATACCCCCAGGCAAATACTGATCGGTGAGGCGCTTGGCGCGCCACGGCCCGTGTATGCCCACCTACCGCTTATCCTCGGCCCCGACCGCGCAAAGCTCTCTAAGCGTAAAGGGGCCAGGGCGCTCACCGAGTACCGCGAAGCGGGCTACCTACCGGAGGCTATTCTTAATTTTGATGCACTGCTGGGATGGCACCCCAGAGGAGAGGAAGAGATTTTGACCAAAGAGCAGTTGATCGAGCTGTTTACCCTTGAGCGAGTGCAAAAAAGCCCCGCGATATTTGATGAAGGAAAACTGCTCTGGTTTAACCGCGAGCATATTAAACGCCTTTCGGACGAAGAATTTGCTCGCCGGTTAGAACAATTTTCCTCTACCTCTGTAAACCCGGCACTCGTGCCGCTCCTTAAAGAGCGGGTACAAACACTCCGCGATGCTTCCGAAACTCTACAGAGCGGGGAACTTAGTTTTTTGAAGGAAGCTGCGGTATATGACAAAGAGTTGCTTTTGAAGGGTGCCAAGGCAGAGGGCCCCGACGTGCAGAAAAACCTTTCCCGAGTGGCCGAGATGCTTGGGGAGATAGGGGTAGGAGATTTTACTGCAGAGAAAGTTACAGAGGTCGTTTTCCCCTACGCAACTAAGGTAGGGAGGGCTAGAGTATTGTGGCCTATGCGGGTAGCGCTCTGTGGGACGGAAAGGTCGCCAGACCCGTTTACTCTGGCCGGTCTTTTGGGCAAGGAAAAAACGTTGGAGCGGCTGGGTAAAGCGATCAATATGCTACAGTAAAGCAATGTCACGCGGTCGCGCTGTCGTTATTTTGTGCACACTATTGGGGGTGCTGTGGGCTATCACCACGTATGCCGACACTGCAAGCGACTTGCAGACCCAGATAGACGCCAGTACAGAGCAGATAGCTCAGCTCAAGGCAGAAATCGCGCAATTGCAAACCGAGCTCAACTCCACCAGCGAGCAAAAACAAACACTCCAGATGGCGGTAAGGGCTCTAGACCTTAACATTCAAAAGCTGACCAAAAATATTTCACTCACCAACGCTCAGATTACACAAAAAGACAAAGAAATAACATCTCTTTCCGGTTCTATCACCACCACAATCGGCAACATAGTGACTAGTAAAATGGAGATAGCGGGCTTACTTAGAGAGCATGAGCTCCTTGATGCACAGCCAATTGCCGTGGCCTTACTCGGCGGGACGACTCTCTCGGAGCTTTTTGATCAAGCGGCAACATTGGGGAGCGTGCGCACCGGCTTACAAAATCATATTTATGAACTCTCTTCTCTCAAGATTACGTACGAAACGGATAAAAATGTTGCAGAAAAAAAACGCATGGAGTTGGCTAACCTCAAGGCAAACCTTAACCAGGAAAAGCAGGGGCTCGCCATTGCGCGAGACGCGCAAAACCAACTTCTGGCGGAAACAAAAAACAAAGAATCCACCTACCAAGCCCAGATTGCAAAAAAACAGGCTGAGGAAATTAAGTTTGAGCAGGACTTGCTCAACTTTGAGTCTCAGCTTAACTTACTGGTTAATCCGGGTAGCTTTGCGGCGGCGCAAGCCGGAGTTCTTATGTGGCCGCTCGACTCGGTATATATTACGCAATATTTTGGCAACACCGACTTTGCAACTAAAAACCCACAGCTCTACAACGGCAAGGGGCACAACGCCATAGACTTGCGGGCAAGCCCGGGCACCCCGGTACGCGCCGCTCGAGGCGGGGTGGTGCGCGGGGTAGGGAACACCGACCTCACCTGCCCTGGCGCTTCCTACGGCAAGTGGGTGTTTATAGACCACGACAATGGCCTTTCGACTATTTACGCGCACTTGGCCACTTACACGGTGGGGCAGGGTGACACGGTCTCCCAAGGACAGGTGCTAGGGTACTCCGATACCACCGGCTATGCCACCGGGCCACACCTGCACTTTGGAGTCTACGCGAGCGCAGGCGCCAAAATCACTTCCTTCCCCAGCAAAAGCTGTAAGGGCAAAGTGTATACTATGCCGGTTGCCGACCTGTCCGCCTACCTCAACCCGCTTTCCTATCTACCCATTCTGCCCTAATGAGATATCAACAGGTATATAAACCAAGATTATACATCTCTTCTGAGGCGTTATAATAGATATACGGTATAGGTCGAACCGTACTTACGCAGCTTTTCCGTACTTATCTGAAAATATCTATGAATAGTCTTACCATGGTCGTGTATTGGCTGGTTATTATCGGCGGGCTCAACTGGGGCCTGGTCGGCCTTGGAGCATTTGCCGGTGGCAACTGGAACGTGGTCAACTTGGTTCTGGGCTCGTGGCCGCAAGTAGAGTGGCTTGTCTATGTTTTAGTTGGCCTCTCGGCAGCGTGGATGTTGGTTAAAAAAATGGGCATGAACTCTTCTTCGGATTCGATGTAGGTACCTCGCCCTTTTCGACAAAAACCTGCCCTTGTGGGTGGGTTTTTGTTTTTTGCCCTATGGTATACTTTTCTACTGTGACTTCAACTCCTGCCGTTGCTATAAAAGAACTGCACAAGGTGTATAAGGGAGGGACAGAGGCGCTTAGGGGTGCCACTTTAGACATACCAGCGGGGGACTTTTTTGCGCTCCTTGGGCCAAACGGAGCAGGGAAGACAACGCTCATCAGCATCCTCGCCGGACTTACTGTCAAAACAAGCGGCACGGCGGAAATTTTTGGCATGTCCATAGACACTAACCACTCGCTTGCCAAGTCATACCTAGGTCTGGTGCCGCAGGAATTTAACTTCAATATTTTTGAAAGGGTGATTGACATCGTGGTAAACCAGGCTGGCTACTACGGCATTCCACGCGCCAAGGCACTCCGCGATGCCGAGGCAATACTCAAAGAGCTTGGGCTATGGGAAAAGCGCACGGAAAAGGCGCAAAAACTCTCCGGCGGTATGAAGCGGCGGTTGATGATAGCGCGCGCGCTTATCCACCACCCGCGGCTATTACTGTTAGACGAGCCGACCGCAGGGGTAGATGTGGAGTTGCGCCGCAGCATGTGGAAGTTTTTGCGCAAAATAAACGCCGAGGGCACGACCATCATACTTACCACCCACTACCTGGAGGAGGCCGAGCAATTGTGCCGCACCGTGGCGGTTATCAACCACGGCGAGATAGTCGTGCACGAGCCCATGCGTGCGCTTTTGACTCGCCACGGCGACAAAGACCTCGAGGACATATTTATGGAGCTTATAGAACAAAAGTAGCCACACCATATGGAAACAAACAGGACTCTTATAGCTTATTACACAGTCGTGCGAAAGGATGTCGTACGGATGGTCCGTTTGTGGAAGCAGACTTTTTTGCCGTCTATGGTCACCACGGTGTTGTACTTTATTGTTTTTGGCTCTTTAATTGGCTCAAAGTTGCCGCCTATACATGGCGTTTCCTACATTATGTTTATCGTGCCCGGGCTGGTGATGATGCAGGTCATTATGAACGCGTACAGCAACACCTCTTCCGCATTGTTTATGGCAAAGTTCCAGCGCAACCTAGAGGAGATGCTGGTGTCGCCCATGCCCGAGTGGACTATCATAGGCGGGTACGTAACCGCCGGTATAGTGCGCGGAAGCATCACCGGTGTTTTGGTGCTCGGTGTGGGGCTCTTTTTTACACACCTCACCCTGTACAGCATTCCTATCATCATAGCGGCGTTTGTACTGACCTGCGCGCTCTTTTCGCTCGGTGGTTTTCTCAACGCTATGTTTGCGGAAAGCTTTGACTCTATATCCATAATTCCAACGTTTGTGCTGACGCCAATGACCTTTTTGGGCGGCGTATTTTACTCTATACAACAATTCCCTCCATTTTGGCAAACGGTGTCCCTGGCTAACCCGGTGCTTTACATGGTTAACGTATTCCGCTACGGTTTTCTAGGCACATCCGATGTCAACATAGGGCTCGCGTTTGGCGTGCTACTAGGGCTCATTGCGCTTTTTCTAATTCTCATACTCTGGCTCTTTAAAAGGGGAGCGGGGCTTAAAACCTAGTACGTTTGCCCGCCCTGTTCCACTCCTCTAACTCTAACGCCGCACGTTCTATTTTGGCGGCCTTACGCAACTTTGTTTTTATGATGCCGGCCGAAGCAACAGGGGAGTGCGGCACCCTGTCCAAGGCATCTGCCAGCCACCCCAAGGAGCCCTCTGTAGTGACCCAGCGCCTTGGCGGGTACCGGCGCAAATCGAAAATTCTTGAGTAACTGCGCATAGTCTTTTCTCCACTTCGCCATAAAAAATATTCATGGAAGTACGACATTGCCAGCTCTCGCACGCTTTTGTATACCGGGTCGCGCCAACGTAGCACGTGGTTGTTTGTCTTACTTATAGCTCCCCAACGGTCGCCATTTTTAAAAAGCGTCACCACATGCTCCTCATCCTTGTCGGTTGTTTTAATATCAAGCAAAAGAGGCGGCGATCCGTGGTAGGCGAGGGAAGCCGCGGCAAGCATAGCCCCCTCAAGGCAGTATGCCTTGCCCTCGGCCACTGTGCGGCGCACCGAGCGGCAACTCCCCTCCCTACTGCGAGAAAAATTTTGGGGAAGTGCCTCCAGGTAGTCCTGGATGCGCTGTGGGGAGTCCAACTTTTTAAACACACGATGCTCGGCGGGGGAGAGAAGGGCGCGCAACTTGGTTTGGTACGTCATTGGTATGTATTGTAGCGCGCTGGTTTGTGAGAGTATAACCGTCGCACAAATTCAATTATACGCGTTTGTGTCACACATTGAACATATCAAAAAGAAAACCGCCCACAGATTACTCTGGGGCGGCTTGCGATGGACGAAGAATCTAGGCGGCTTTAGCCTCGTCGCGCGTTGCGGCGAGCCGTTCGGCGACAGACTGCGCAGGGCAGCCATAGGCAACCAACGCCTTGCCGATCTGCTGTTCACTCAGCTCGTAGCCGAAGAGATTCAGGACCTCTTCTTGCACGCGAGCCACGAGAACTTTGTTCTTGTCCATGATGACTCCGTAGGTCTCGCCCTCATTGAATGGAACGAAATCCTTGCGGTAGAAATGGATGGTGCCGACAGCGGCATAGATCATCGAGCGATACTTCCAATCGCCCATCTTAAAGTCATACATCTGCCTTAGCGTCCTTTGGCGCGATAGGAGAGGGGGACGTCCAAGAAGACTATACCTACTTCCCCGTTAAAAATCAAAAAACCGGGGGAGGGGGTAAAAAGAGAAGTACGAAAGAATAGAGCCCGAAAATTCTTCCAGGAATTTTTGGGGGCCAGATGCAGGGTAGGGAGTACAACAAGTTAATGGTTGGTACCAAGGCAGGTGAGCCCTTCGGCGCTTGAGTATAACCGTCGCACAATATATCTTTTACGCGTGTAGTATATACGACATATATAGTATTACGCACGAAGGACCTTAAGTGGGTCTCTACCACGGCAAAAGACTTCAAATGTCCCCCACTCCATCACATACTGCCCTGTTTGTAGTTTTTTTGCTTTATGTGAGACAAGCGTGTCTATCTCTTTCTGCTGGATAGACTCATTCATTTGTAAAAAGATCACTGGGTACAGCAGGAGTGACTTGGTCCCGATATATTTCTTAATCTTTATGTTTAGGCACCCAGCTAAATTCCGCAAAGAGTTTGGGTAGAATACATCGACGCAAAAACCCCTCTGCTCGTCGTAGACAAAAAAGTCCGCGCGAGTCCGGTGATCGTCGGTAAAGAAGTACTCGCGGTGGACCATTTCTTTGCCGAAACGTCGTACTAGGCGCTCGTATACTGTTTGCTCGACACGATGAGCGCGCTTGTTTATAAGATGTGCGCGATTAGTGCTATGCGTGCCAGTTCTAAAATCATGTTCAATACCTAAACCCAATTGCTTGCGTAAAGCGACGAGGCCTCCAAACCGTCTTTCAATCGACCGAGCCGATGGTAAGTATGCGTACGCGTCAACTTCAGTCGCAGTTGGATATCTTTTCTGTTGTTCATAAAAGTGCTCAAGTCCTGTTTTGAGCTCCGCAAGTGTCCAGGGAATCTGCTTGCCATTTTTTTGTTGCCGAAGTGACATGGATAAGAAGGTAACACGTTTGTGTCGTATAAGCTAAAGGACCTTCCTGCCCGTGTAATAAAAAGTGAAGGCCCCGAAGGTGAGTTCGGGGCCGTGCGGTTGATGGAGTTCATCGCTTGTTCACGAGGTTTTGCTACTTCCCCAGGGAGTGAGATACTCTAGAACCCCCAAAATCAGGAGCCACAACCCAGCGCCAGCCAGAATGGCCTTAGCACCCAAGATGGACGCCAATGTCGAGGCTAGCAAAACAACTCCCAAAGTAATCAGGAAGAGAGCACCGCCCTTGTCACTGATGTCTGTGGTGGGTTCCCTTTTCTTTACGTCGGCCATGGCGGACACCTCCTCCTCTGTATGACCAGTTGACTGAACTAGTGCAAAAAATAACACAAGTTTGTTAAATAAGCAAGTATTTAAAACAAGGATCTCCCCCACCCCGCACACTCAACAAAACCGCCCCGGGGTTGCCGGAGCGGTTTTGTTTTGTATTGCTTATCCGTTGAGTACTAATTTTTGCGCTTCTGCAGACTTGCCCCAGCACTGTTTGGACGATAGCCAAGGGCCGGTGCCTTTTTGCTCATACAAGTACCTGGCGTATGCAAGGTTGCCTTGGATGGTGTAGAGGTCTATTCCCAACTGTTCTGCAATTTTGCCGTGGTAATACTCGTTGACCTGCATGATACCGAGGTCGCTTTTGTTAACGCGACCGCGATGTATGGAACCGTCTTTGTCGAACTGCTTAAAGCGCGACTCGCACTGTGCAATGTCGGCCAACACGGGCTCGTCGGCAAAGTAATCGCGCGTATATTGCTCGACCGTCTGTGCCGCAGGCATCAAGGGTATCCGAGGTACGTCTGTCTGCAACGAACTTTGGCCTAATGCCAAAGAGAATGCCAGAGCGATGCTAGCAGTGAGATGCATAAGTGAATGGGCATATAGTCTTTGTATCGGCTAAATGTCCTTGTAACCGGCCCAAGGAGGGCCGGGAACAAAAAAGCCCCGGGCTCGACAGCACCGGAGATAAGAAAATATTAGCACATTTTTGTCAAGGTGGTCAAGCAAGAAACTTGACAAATAAAAAGGGTCCTCGGTGGTGCCGAGAACCCCTTATTTGACAACAGTTTTTAGCTGTTGTCTGAGTCAATCTTCTTCGGTGGTCGGCTCAAGAATGAGCTTACTCAGGGCTGCGGCGGCGGGGACAAAAAGTGCCTCCATAACAATACCGCGCTCTTCTAGCCACTTCTTGACCGCCTCGTCGCCGATGACGATTTCCCCACCTTCGCTCCGCATTAAGGCGTGGAGTGGCGGTGGACCTTCGTCATAGCCACGCGCAAAGATGTTTTTCTGCACCACCCCGCCGAGGTTATCTCCCGGCCTGATATACCCCTCTTCACTCTTGATGTAGCGAGAAATGTGGAAAGTGACGGGGGATACCATAGCGGAAAGACCATCTCCGTCCTTCCACACAAGCTCCTCCCCTTCCAGCACGCCAAGGCGGAAGCATGATGCATCACGGTACTCGACGCCGGTCATACTGTGCTTGAAGGGAATCTTGGCGTGGTAAGAAAGGAGCACAAACTCGCCCCGCTTCCCTTTCAACTTACCCTCAAGCTCGCGGTATTTTTCCTCAAGCTTGTGGTCGAGTCCGTGGACCGTAAGCACCATGTCGCGGATATGGTCGCCAGTGCTCTCGCCGGCCGCAAATGCTTTGCGGACCTTTTTGAGCTTTTCGTAGATATCGCGCTTCAGGGTTGCCGCCTTCACCAGCAGAGCATTTCTGTGCTCTTCTGCACGCTCGATGTATTGGATATCGTCGTGTATAGACACTGTCTGCACTCCTTTTCTCTTTGCTAATTTTCGGAACAGCTGGCGCTAGGGTACCAGAGTGCGGTATCGTAGTAAAGTTATGGCTTTGGCGGGTTTACCTCGCCGAAGCGTTAGCGAAGGCGGGCGTTGCCTCGCCGTAACTTTAGTGAAGGCGGGCCGTAGTATACCGGTAGTACGCGTCCATGGGGTGGATGTAGACCGGGTTCAATTCCCGGCGGCCCGAAATAGTGCGCAGGAAGAAAACCCGCTGCAATTTTAAAGGGTAAGACTTGGCCTAGCGGCCCGGAGCGCCCTTTAAAATTGCAGCGGGTTTTCGGACTATACCCAGGGGATAGCAAACTGCTCAAATTCCGGCAGGAGTTTTTTGTCGGAGAGGAGGCGCGAGATAACCTCCGCGTGGCTTTTGGCGCCGGTCAAAGCGTTGTGGGGGGTCGGCTCTTCGGGGATGCCGCAGTACAGCAGTATAGCATCAAGATTGAGCGCGGAGTGTTTTTTTTCTGGGTCTAATGGGGGAGTGAGTCCCCTCTTTACCATGTGCATCCAGGCAAGCGAGTGGCTGTCTATCGTGCGATGGGCAAAGGGCCACTCTGTGTGCCCCGCACGGCCTGCGGCGTATTTTAAAAAATCGCGGTCAAACGACGGGTTCTGCCCGGCAAAGGTCCTGTCCCCCGCCTTGAGCGCCCAGGTAATAAATTGATGCACCAATTCCCCTTCGCTTTGTTTGTTAGGGTCCCCCGCCTCCTCGCGCGTAAAGCCGTTGACCGCGAGCGCCTCGTCTTCTATCTTGGCGCCGTCCCACGCCCGACACTCGGCATAAAAGGTGGGCCGCGCCGGATTGTCGAGGTCGACAGCTCCCACGCTTAAAATTGAGTGTTTGTGGGCCTCGGTGCCGGTTGCTTCTACATCAACTGCGAGCATAGTTGGTAGTTAAATCTCCCCCACTATCCTGCGGATAAACTGCTCGACGGAGAGCACTGCGCGGTGGAGTTTCGGGTACCTGCGCGTATGCCGCTCGAGCCACTCCCGCAGCGGGGGAGAAAAGAGCGAAAGGAGCATGAGTCCTATCGCCAAAAAAAGTATCCCCTGCAAAAACGGCAGTACCAGCCCAACCACTCCAAGGATTAAAAAGAGGATGCCTATAACAAATATAACCGTGCGTTTAGTATTGCGTATCATATAGATTTATGGCTCAAGAGCTGGCGGTTGGTGAACAATAATACCGACTTTTTGCTCGGTAAGGGCCGAAAGGCGCCCCAGCCCAAAGGCCGCGAGGCCCACCAATACTACAATGGCCGGTACGATCAGTCTATCCAAAAAGGACTTGCGGCTGGCTATAAATCCTGCTATCATACCCCTACCCTAACACACTTATGGCGCATAAAAAGGCGGGCGGTTCAGCACATAACCTTACCGACTCCGAGGCAAAGTTCCTGGGGGTTAAGCTCTATGCCGGAGAAAAGGCCCGCAAGGGCGCCATTATAGTGCGCCAGCGCGGCACCCGTTACCTCCCGGGGCAGCACGTGGGGCTGGGCCGTGACCACACCCTCTTTGCACTTGCGGACGGCATAGTTTCCTTCCGCACCGTGCGTAAAACAAGCTTTACGGGCAAAACCGTACGCCGTCCAAAAGTAGACGTTGTTACTAAGTAGTTTTATACGGCAGAAACCACCGACACCTTGAGCTCCGCTTTTTGTGTCTTACTGGCGAGCATAACCACATGCTCTCCCGTTGTTTTTATATGCTCCGGGACATGCACTGATTCTTGGGGGATGTGTATGTCGTACTCGGCTTTAATCGCACGGACAATGTCTGCTGCACAGAGTGCTTTAAATAAACCGCCCTTCTCTGTAGAGCGGGCAGAGATCACAACGCTCTTGCCGCGCAAGGAAAGGATTTTTTGCGTAAGTTCTTCTTCCTGTTTTATCAACTCCTCGTCGTGCGCCTGTTTTTTTGCTTCAAGCTCCGCTATTTTGGCGTCCGTTGCGAGCTCGGCTAGCCCCTGCGGCAGTAAAAAGTTGTGTGCGTAGCCGTCAGCCACATTTTTTACCTCTCCACTCCGCCCCGTCCCCCGCACATCCTTTAAGAATAGTACCTTCATATTATTTTGAGTATACTACTGCCCTGAAAGCCACAGAACGGCCGCGTTTTTTTGCGGATCTTTACCCGCCTTCGCATCTTCTGTAGTGCGGTCCTTTTGTATGTCCGGGGCAAGGCCGCCGTCCGAGATAGAGGAGCCGTTGGGGGTCAGCCAGCGCGCCACGGTTATCTTAAGCTCCGCTCCGCCCCCCAACTCCAAGAGCTCCTGGACCGAGCCCTTGCCAAAAGAGCGCGTCCCAATGAGCTTTGCTACCCCGTGCTGCTGCAGCGCCCCGGCCAAAATTTCCGACGCGGAGGCGGACCCTTGGTTGATGAGTATCGCCATAGAAAGTTTTTTGTTGGCAAAAACATTGTAACCGACGCTCCGGTGCACAATGTTATCGTGGTTGCCCTGATAGTCTTCTGTCACCACCACCTCGCCAACCGGCAAGAAGAAGCTCGCCATCTGTACCGCCGCCTCGAGGTACCCGCCGGGGTTACCGCGCAGGTCAAGAATCATCCTTGTTGAGCCCGACTCAAAAAACTCGCGGAGCGCGCCGCGGAACAACTCGGCCGAGTTTGCAGAAAAGCTGTACAGCTCTATAACGAATATCCCGTCGCCACGCGCCTCTGTTTTGATAGTGGGGATGCTAATAGTGTCGCGCACTATTTTTATAGTGAGCGGCCTTGGTTCTCCCTCCCGCCCGACCGTGAGCGTCACGGCGGTACCTTTTGGCCCGCGAATGACCCTGACCGCGTCGTCAACGCCAAAACCCTCTGTTGACTTGCCGTCTACCGCCAAAATTATGTCTCCGCTTAGCATTCCAGCGCGTTCGGCCGGCGAGCCCTTAAGCGGGGCCACTACCACCACCTGGGTATCTTTAAGCCCCAGTTCCATACCTACTCCGCCAAAAGAGCCGTTTATGTCTTCCTGAAATGCCTGCGCGTCTTGCGGAGGCAAGAACACGGTATACGGGTCGCCGTAGCTTTCGGTCAAACCTTTTATGGCACCAAAAAGACGCTCCTGTGCGGTGGGGAGCGTGTTTGATGCGTGCGTCACCACATAATTTTCTTGCAACAAGTTCCACGCTAGCCATAGTTGCGCGGCAGGTATGTCGGATGGCTCTGCGTCGTTTGGCCAAAGAGTGAAGGTGAGTGGCGTCGAGGTCGCCGCCCAAGCGGGCGCGCCATACTGACGCTCAACACCGACATATATCCCCGCCCCAAAGACTACTCCCAACACTAAAAAAACCCCCACGGCCTTAAACCGAGCTCTTCTGTACATCATGTACACAGTATATCACACGTCGCGCGCCGGATGCATCTTGCGAGTAGTGTTATACTTATGGCCATATGCTCACCCGATACACGCGCAGTAATGTGGCGTGGATAGACCTGGTTGCCCCGACCCCAGGCGAAGTACGTCCGCTGATGCATGAGTTTGGCATTGATCCGCTCTTTGCAGAAGAGCTGCTCCTGCCGTCATTTAAGCCGAAAGTAGAGAGGCGCGGCGACATTATATATGTCATCCTGCACTTCCCTACCTTGGGCGGCCACCGGCCGGAACAGGAGATAGATTTTGTTATAGGTAAAAACTTTCTTATCACCACCCACTACGAAAATATCGACCCTCTCCACTCCTTTGCGCAAGTATTTGAGGTCGACTCGGTGTTAGGGCGCGAAGGTGCCGCCAGTCACGGCGGACACCTTTTTGCCTTCATGGCTCAAAACCTATACCGCGCGCTCGGGCTCGAGTGTGAGGCGGTTGGCAGGCACCTCAAAGAAATAGAGGAGCGCATTTTTAACGGCGACGAGAAAAAAATGGTGGTTGAACTCTCGCAGGCGGGGCGCACGATACACGACTTTCGCCAGGCGCTTGCTCCTCACCAAGAAATGCTTTCCTCGCTGGAGCCCGTTGCGACGCGTCTGTTTGGCGCGGAGTTTTCCTACCATGTGCGCACCGTCTTTGGCGCCTGGGAGCGGGTTGAGCACACGCTTGCCCGCCTGCGCGACTCGCTTAAAGAACTGCGCGAGACTAACAATTCGCTCCTTTCCACCAAGCAAAACGAGATCATGAAGACGCTTACCATCATGGCGTTCGTGACCTTCCCGCTGACCCTCATTTCAAGCGTCTTCGGAATGAATACGCGCTACCTCCCCATTGTCGGCTACCCGGGCGACTTTTGGATCGTCACGGGACTCATGCTCACACTCGCGGTATCTTTCTTCATTTTCTTTAAACACAAAAAATGGTTATAGTTCTTCCGTATGGGATTACTTTCTTTTTTTTACAAATCACCTCCTAAAGACCTGCCTCCTCTGCGTTTTTACAACACTCTTTCAGGAAAAGTAGAGGACTTTGTGCCGCTTTCCGGCCCCTCGGCCATGCCCGGCCTACGGGCGAGGCGAACGGTCAAAATGTATAACTGCGGCCCCACCGTGTACGATGAACAACATATAGGCAACCTGTTTGCGGCGATCTTGCCGGACACCTTGAGGCGAGCGTTGGAGGCGTGGGGATACAAGGTGCAACAGGTTATAAATATAACCGACTTTGGACACTTAACCGGAGACAACGAGGGAGACCCTGACCTGGGCGAAGACAAAATGTCCAAAGGGCTGAAGCGAGAGGGGCTTACCCCGACGCTTGAGAACATGCGGGCCCTCGCAGAAAAATATGCCGCACTATATATTGCAGACCTTTCCTCCTTGGGGGTACCCATTGCGAAGATACGCTTTCCCCGGGCGAGCGACTACATAGAAGAGCAGGCCGCTATTATCAAAAGCCTGGCGCAAAAAGGGTACGCCTATAAAACAAGTGACGGAATGTATTTTGACACTGCAAAATTTAAGGAGTACGGCGCATTGGGGTCTATAAACCTATCCGGCCAAAGAGAAGCGGCGCGAGTGGAGGTAAATCCGGAAAAACACAACCCTCGAGACTTTGCTCTTTGGAAGTTCGACAAAAAACTCGGCTGGAAGTCGCCTTGGGGGTTGGGGTTTCCCGGCTGGCACATCGAGTGTACCGCGATGATATTTACGCTTCTTGGCAAACAAATAGACATACACACCGGGGGCATTGAGCATATCCCCATACATCACAACAACGAGATAGCGCAGGCCGAGTCGGCTACGGGCAAAAAGTACGCCAAATACTGGCTCCACAATGAGCACATTACCATAGAGGGCAAAAAAGTCTCAAAATCCCTCGGCAATACCATATACTTGCGCCAAATAGTCGACCGCGGTTACTCGCCGCGCGCGTTTCGCTATTGGGTCTTAACCGGCCACTACCGAACCCCGATGAACTTTACTTGGGAGGCAATCGATGGTGCCGACCAGACACTCAAACGGCTTACGCGCCATTTCTTGGAAGCTCCAGCCGCGCCTCCCCCAGCTTCTTTTCTCGCAGAGTTCTACGCCGCTATCGGAAACGACCTTAACACCGCGCAAGGGCTCGCGCTGGTGTGGAAAAACATAAAGACCCTTAACAAAAAAACTTTGCGCGAGGTAGACCAGGTGCTTGGGTTGGGTTTTAGCGACTCACAAACGGCGGCCAAGCTTAGTGTGGTTGAAGAGAGCGAGCTCCCCGCTGAAGTGCAAAAATTGGTGGCACATCGCGAGGAGGCGCGGCTGGCCAAGGATTTTGCCAAGGCAGACGAACTGCGGAGCAATATCGAACAGGCGGGCTACATTGTCAAAGACACCGAGGATGGCCCCAAACTTACACAAAAATAACAAATCTCCGCAAGGTTCGACCTTGCGGAGTGGCTATCCACTGTTTGTCCACCTAATACACAAGAAAAAAGAAAAAACGCCACTTTCCGCACCGTCACAAACAGAGTACTCTTGAGACACTATGGCGGCTAACCCTTCGAAATCTTTCAGGGCAGGAAAAGCCGACCCTCTGCGCACACCGCCAAACTCCACCGAGTCGGAGAAGGCTTTTCTCGGTGCGCTCATGATACGCCCCGACGGAATGTTGGAATCTATAGACGTCATCTCGCCGGATGCTTTTTACAGCGAAAAGCATCGCATCATTTATCGCGCAATGCTCGGACTCTACGGCAAAAACGAGCCGATAGATATCGAGAGCGTTCGCGCGCACCTTGCCGACCAAAAACAGCTCGAGGGGGTGGGCGGTGTCCCCTACCTGGCAAGCCTGGTTAGCGACGTGCCGGCGGCAAGCAACGCAAAGCACTACGCTAGTGTGGTGCAAAAAAAGTATATGTTGCGCGGCTTGATAGACGCGGGCGAGTATGTGGCGGAGCTTGGCTGGAGAGAAGGAGAGGAGCTCGAAGAGGTGCTCGACAAGGCGGAAAAGCGCGTGTACGAAGTCACCGCAAGCCCGACCCTTTCCAAATTTACGCCGCTGCGCGACTCTCTGCACGAGGCGTGGACCAGACTCGAGTACCTGCAGGAAAATCACGACCAATTGCGCGGTGCGCGCACCGGCTTTAAGGAGCTCGATTCTTTACTTGCCGGTTTCCAAAACTCCGACCTGATAATCCTCGCCGCGAGGCCCTCCATGGGCAAAACAGCGCTCGCCCTCGACATTGCGCGGCAGTCTGCCGTGCATCACAAAACGGTAGTGGGTATCTTCTCTCTTGAAATGAGCTCTCAACAGCTAGTGGACCGCATGGTATCGGCCGAGGCCAAGGTAGACTCCTGGGGCCTGCGCACCGGCCGCATCAAAGATGAGGGCGATTTTGCCCGCATCCGCGACGCGTACGACCGCCTTTCTCAAGCGCCGATATTTATAGACGACCAGCCGGGCAACAATATCCTCAAAATGCGCGCGGTGGCGCGGCGGCTCAAGCGCGAAAATGGGCTCGGACTGCTCATCGTCGACTATCTGCAGCTTATGGTCCCCACCAACGCACGTTCATCGGACAACCTGGTGCAGCAGGTGACCGAAATTTCCCGCTCGCTCAAGATTCTGGCGCGAGAACTCAATGTGCCGGTGTTAGCGCTCTCGCAGCTTTCCCGTGCGGTAGAGCAGCGTCGCGGCAAGCCGCGCCTATCGGACCTGCGCGATTCCGGCTCCATAGAGCAAGATGCCGATGTGGTTATGTTTATCCACCGAGACGACAAAATAAATGAAAATTCCGAACGCCCAAATATCGCGGAGATTCTGGTGGAAAAGCACCGGAACGGCCCCGTGGGCAAAGTAGAGTTGTATTTTGACGACAAGAGAACTACCTTCCTTTCCATAGACAAAAGCGACTTCGGCGTGTTTGAAACCGCCGCTCCTTTTTAGTTGCGTATGAACCCGCTTGAGCGCCTAACCAAAAACTTTGAACGGTTCCCCGGCATTGGCCCCCGGCAGGCAAGACGCTTTGTGCAGTTTTTACTTGTACAGCAGGGCGCCTATCGCACGGCGCTCGCCGACGACATCAAACGTCTCGGGGCAAACTCCTTCCAGTGCAAAAAATGTTTTCGGTGGTCGGTTAAAAACGGCAGCTCGCACGCCGTGTGTACTATATGTAGAGATGCTCACCGTGAGACCGGGCTTTTATGTGTGGTGGAAAAAGACGCCGACCTCGACAACGTCGAGCGCAGCGGCTTTAAGGGTCTCTACTTTGTTTTGGGAGGGACCATACCTCTCGCCGCCGAAGAGCCAGAGGCCCATGTCCGCGCACGAGAGTGTATAATGCGCATAGAGGAAGACGGCACTAAGGGTGTGTTAAAGGAGGTTATTTTGGGCCTCTCCGCCACCACCCTAGGCGACCACACCAGGGGCTTCCTACAAGAAAAGATACTGCCTATAGCGCAAGCGCTCAATTTTAAAATTACATCACTGGGTCGCGGGCTCTCAACCGGCTCGGAGCTGGAATATGCCGACCCGGACACCATCGCCAGCGCATTATCCTCTAGATACTAGAGAAACAAAAAAGTCCTTTGTACAGGAGTAGGGCTCCCGTTCATCTCTCCGGAACAAAGGACTTTTTTGTTTCTCTACGCAATCTTTGTTATCTTTACCTCAAAAAAGGGCTGGCGGTGGCCGCGTTTTTTAAAATAGTTGGACTTTGCTTTGTACTTGATAACCACCACCTTCTTGGCGCGGTCTATTTTTTGTATCTCTGCCGAAACCTTAGCCCCCGCAATGTAAGGCGTCCCCAAGGTGGTGTCTTTTCCATTGTCTACCACTAGCACCTTGTCAAAAGTTACCGCGTCGCCAATCGCGTAAGCTCCCTGCTCCGGGCTTGCAGGAGCAAGCTTCTCTATTTTGAGGGTGTCACCCTGGGATACCATATACTGTTTCCCGCCGGTTTCTATGATGGCAAACTCCTTTTGCATGAGCGCTACTATAGCGCAAAAAAACCAGTAATACAAGGTCAGACTGGATGAGAATCCGCAGCCATTTTGGATGGTAAGACTTGGGTCTTTAGCGGCCCGGAGCGCCATCCAAAATGGCTGCGGATTCTCATATTGTATTACTCCTTCCCTTCCAACTCCGGTTTTTCAACCCCCTCAAGCTCAAAGCCGATCGCCTCGCCGGTGATTTTTAATACGTCTTTATCAATCTTCCCCAGCTCGCGGCTCCCGCCGTTGTAGTGGTTTATCGTGGTCGAGAGCGAGGCCCCAAGCCGTTTGTAGATATCTTCATACGCCTTCATATGGCGCGAAAGCGCCTCAACATTTTTAGCAATGTCCTTTGCCGCCTCTTCTATCTTAAAGGCCTTAAATCCGTACAGCACCGACTGCAAATAGGCGGCGAAGGTAGTGGGCGAGACAATTATCACCTTTTTTTCGTTGTAGGCGTAGTCTATAAGGTTGCGCGTGTTTACCTTAACCGCCCCCACCTCATTTATCAAAAGGTCGTAGTAAATGGCCTCTGCCGGAATATACATAAAAGCAAACGGCAGTGTGCCGTCTTTGGGCCGCACGTACTTGGCGCTCTCGTCGATACGCGTCTTGAGGTCGTTTTTAAACTGCTTTTCTAGCTCCTCGCGCTGGGTCTGATCTATCGCATTCACCAGCCGGTTGTAGTTTTCTAAGCTAAACTTGGCATCAACCGGTATGACCCCCTCTTTGGTCATAATTACCGCATCCACCGTCTCCCCGCCCGGAAATTCATACTGCATTTTGTAGGCGGTGGGCGGTAAAATGTTGCCCAAAATGAGCTCGAGCGACGCTTCGCCCAAGTTGCCGCGCTGTTTTTGGTGCGTGAGCACTTTTTCCAGATTTTGCAGCTGCTCGGCCAGGGTAAACACCTGCTTGTTGGACTCCTTCGTTTCGGCAACGCCCTTAGTTACCTCGAGCAGCTGCTCGGAGACCTGCTTGGTGATGTTGCTCATCAGCCGCTCGGCCTGCTCGGACTGCGTCTTCATGCTTTCAAACATTCGGTCGGAGCCCTCGCCAAGCTTGTTCTCCACCACCCGAGAAAGGTCTTGCAGCTGGTTTTGCAGGAGCATAAGCCCTTGGCTGTCGGCCAGAGCGTCCTGTGCGGGACCTGTGGAGCCGCGCCTCCACAACAGATACATAGTCGCTATGTTGCCAAGCACGAGGAACACCAGTAGCAGTATGAGCGGATCCATACTCCCAGTGTATCACGACGCGTTTTTTTGCTATACTTTTTTGCATATGACACACCTGGAGTTGAAGGAGGCCATCAAAACCACCATGAAGGCAAAAGACACTGTGCGGCTCGGGGTCTTGCGCGGGCTCTCTGCCGCGGCCGTGAACGACTTGGTGGCCAAAAGCCGTAAGCCGGACGAAATGCTAACCGAAGAGGAGTTGATGACGGTTATCATGCGTGCGGCCAAACAGCGCAAAGACTCGATAGAGCAGTTTGAGAAGGGCGGCCGGCCCGAGCTTGCACAGGGCGAGCGGGCGGAGCTTGTAATACTCCAAGCACTCCTCCCCTCCCAGCTCTCGCGCGAGGAGATAGAAAAAGCGGTAAAAGAGAAAGCCACCACGCTTGGAGTAACTGACAAAAGCGGTGCCAATAAGCTCATGGGTATGCTAATGAAAGACCTCAAGGGCAAGGCCGACGGCACGGTAGTTAAGGAAGTCGTTGATTCCCTCTTTTCCTAAAGTTGGACTTACGAAGTCCAACTTTGGGGACAAATGGCTTGACAAACAAGCAAAAATCTGCATAATCTGTAACGGAAGTGTTGCGTTCCTACCAATCCTAAAGTTGGACTTACGAAGTCCTACTTTCCAATATAGGCGCGAGGAGGCGCAAATGCTCAAATACACACGATGGGAAAAAACAGCCCCACTTCCGTGGGCCTCTGGCCTGCCGATGAGGCCGGGCGAAACGTCGCGGCGCACACCGGCCCAATCGCTGGCCGACGCCGAAAAGCTCGCGGCAGAAAAACAACGTGCGCGCCTGCGCGAGCAAGCTCGCAGGCTCGGGGAGAAGTTCGATGAATAATATCCCCTTCTCCCCAAATGACGGGGTCCTGCGCTTCAACCTTCTTTCTGGCGATAAGCTTCGCCAGGCGGAAGAAGAGTGCGCAGGCGTCGTTCGTGTAATCGCCGCGGGGCGATACACTGCGCGGCTGCGGGTTGGTGAGGAGGTGTGGAAGTTTTTTCTCACCGACGACCCGAGCGTCGAGTTCGCCGCTAGCGGCGGCGATGCAAACTGCGACGACCTGCTGCGCCGCCTGGCTTTCCATCGCGCCGCCGAGGTGATGCTGGCTCTGCGCCAGGGACACAAGGAGGCCGTGCTCAGCCGCCAGCAAAAAAAACTGGCCAAGGAACCCGCGTAGCAAGTTTCAAGGGCGGACGTCTTTCAGACGTCCGCCCTTTCCTATATATCTAAATACAGTAAAAAACTCCCAAACGCATTAACTTTAAGCTATAGCGTAGAGTTAATGCGTTTACTAATGAACTAATGACTAGCGGAGGTATTTTTTGTTTTTGAGTTTGTCGGGCAGGTAGGACTCCTTTTCGCCCGCGGGTGGATATTTTTCATACCCCTCGCCGTATTTCAACTCTTTCATCAGTTTGGTTGGTGCATTGCGTATTTTGAGCGGCACCGGGAGGTTGCCAAACGCCGCCACGTCCGCCTGCGCCGCGGTGAGTGCGTCGTACGCGCGCCTATCTTTTTTAGAGCCCGAAAGGTACGCCACCCCGTGTGCCAAGTTTATGGCACACTCCGGGTAGCCGATTTTATTGCACGCTTCAAACACCGCATTGGCCACCACGAGCGCGGTCGGCACTGCCAACCCCACGTCCTCGCTCGCAAATATAACCATACGCCGCGCGATAAACAGCGGGTCCTCCCCCGCCTCGACCATCCTCGCCAGGTAGTAGAGCGCAGCATCCGCTTGCCCTGCCCGCATCGACTTAATAAACGCGCTAATGGTGTTGTAGTGCTCCTCGCCCTTTTTGTCGTAGCGCAAGTTTTTGCTCTGTATAGTCTCCTTGAGCGTCTCTATAGATATCTTGCCGTACAGTTTTTGCGCGTTCTCAAGCACGGTTATGGCTTGCCGCGCGTCTCCCTGCGCCATCTGCACGAGCCAGTTCCTCGCTTCGTTCGGGATTTTCAATCTCGTGCGTTTGATAATTATCTTCATGTCTTTCTCGGACAGTTCGTTTAACACAAACACACGGCAACGAGAAAGGAGGGCTGAAATGATTTCAAAACTGGGGTTCTCGGTCGTGGCGCCAATGAGAGTCAGGTCACCGCGCTCGACATACGGCAGTAAAAAATCCTGCTGCGCTTTGTTAAAGCGGTGTATCTCGTCTATAAAAAGTATTTTTGGCTTGCCGATTTGCAGTTGCCCGCGCTTCCCTACTATTTTTTTGATGTCCTCCTTGCCGGAGTCTACCGCCGAAAGTTCGTGGAACTCCGCATCAAGCGCGTTGGCGTAGATGCGCGCGAGCGTTGTTTTGCCGCTACCCGGCGGCCCCCAAAGGATAAAGGAAAAAAGGTGCTTGTTTTTAATAGCTTCCCACAGCGGACCGCCTCGGCCTAAACTCGTCGAAGACTCCCCTACCAAATGTTCTTGGCCGGAAAATTCCTTGAGACTCTTGGGGCGTATTTGTGATGCCAACGGCTCCATACCAAGCCAGTATAACCGCTTGGCATATGCTATGCGATAGTACTTTAAAATTGGCTAATTGCCGGTTTCCTGGTTATCGGTAGAGCTTGCAGTAGTGGTTGGTGTTATGGTTGCTCCATTTGGCATCACCTCTTCTATAGGGAACTCTGTGGCGGAAGTGCCCTCTGTTGATGTGGGGAAGAAGATGCTTCTTACCGCTTCCGTGCCGCCAACTAATTGAGGGTAAAACCAATAGGCCAGACCTCCCAGACACAAGAGTATCACCAGCACAAAGATAAACAGCCAGGGAACCCGACTTTTGGTTAGTGGCGGGAATATGGCAGAGGTGCGCGCCGTGCTTGGAGAGACAGGCCCTGTGTCTATTTCCAACCGCGGCATAGTCGACAGTGGAGTTAAATGCACGGACGGTTGTTGCACGGTGACAACCGGCTCTTGTGAGCCGCTCTGTGCCATGCGCGCGGCCTCGCCTATGCCGATTGAGACAGTCGGCCGTATTGTTGCAGGAGCTGGTGCCTTTGGCGCCATAGATGGTTTAGGAGCCATAGGGACCGGCGGTGCTGGAGGTTTTACTACGCCGTCGATAGCATCAAAGGCCTCTTTTGCATCTTGCTCGCTCCACCCGCCGGTGGCAAGCGCCTTTTTAATAGCATCACGCGAGGCGCCCGCCTTGAGTTGCCCGCGTATGTAAGAAAGTAGCTCTTCGTTAATCATACTTATTGAATTATACCACTATTGTACCACTCGCTGACAAGGCAAAAAAAGAGAGTAAGACTTGGCCTAGCGGCCCGGAGCGCTCTCTTTTTTTGCCTTGTCAGCTGTGGTAACCGGCAAATCCAGGTGTGCAAACGCGTCGGAAAAGGTCGTCCCCACCTTTTTTCCTGGGTTAAAGATATTTTGCGGGTCAAATATTGACTTTACTTCGTGGAAGAGTGCAAACATCTCCTTTCCAAACATCTTTTCCACATAGGGCGTGCGGACTAGCCCGTCGTTATGCTCGCCGGTGATAGAGCCGTGGTAGGAAAGCACCAGGTCGTACACTTTGTGAGAAAGTTCGTCCAGTACCTTTCGCACACCGGGGTCCCGCGGGTCGACCAGAGGAATAATATGAAAGTTGCCGTCGCCCACATGGCCCGCAACCGTGTAGGTAAGCTTGTAGCGCGAGAGTATCTTTTCAAGTTTCGGCAAAAATTCAACAAGCGACGACGGGGGCACCACAAAGTCGTCTATAAAAGGGGCGGTGCGGCGGCCGACCACTTTTTTACGCAAGAGGTTAAAACTCTCGCGCCGCACCACCCAGTATTTGCGTGCGGCTCGCTTTGTCTTTGCAACGCGCACTTTCAGGTGTGTGCGGTTCTGCCTCACCTCCTGTGCAAGAGCTTGGGCTTTTCCTGTTGCCTCTTTTTGGGTCTCGGCACGGAACTCTACCAAAAGCACCAGCTTGGGCACCCCGCCGGAGAGCACCATCCACACTTCCGGCAAAAATGAGAGCCCCAGTTTAACCAGACCAACTATTCCGCCCAAGGCGAATTGGCCTTGGGCCGACATTTGTTGGGCAAACTCAAAGAAGTACTTGGTTGCCAGAGTAAACGTATGGTCGTCGTACGACTCAAAGCTGTCCGGCTCGTGCTTTAAAACCTCCGGCACCACCTCGCCAAGTTCGGACAGCGAGCGGAGGAAAATGACGGTCATCGCGGCATAGGGTTTGGGGCGCACCAGAGTGAACCATATTTTTGTGATGATGCCGAGCGTACCCTGGGCTCCCACCATAAGGCGCGCCAAGTTAAGCGAGGGAGTACCGCCTGCCCGGCCTTCCGACGGATCGCCCACCTCCCACAGCGCATAGCCGGAGGAATTTTTTTCAACCTTTGGTTTGTGCTCCGCTATCACCTTGCGGTGCAGGGGGGTGCTTATCAGTGCGCGGACACGGCGGTACACGCTACCTTCCCACGAGTCTTCGGCAAGTTTTTGCTGTAACTCCTCCCCTTCCAGTTTTTTAAAGTGATGTACCGCTCCGTCGGCGCACACGACGTCGAGCTTTTCTACATACCGGGCAGTTTTGCCGTATTTTAAGTTCTTTTCCCCGCCGGAGTCGTTGGCAACCATGCCGCCTACGGCGTTGAGCTCGCGGCTGGCGGTATAGCTTGGGAGTTCCAGCCCCTTCTTCTTCGTCTCTTTGTCAAAGTCGCGGAAAAACATCCCCGGCTCTGCCACCGCATGGCCTGCCACTCCCGCGGCGCCGGGGATAGCATCAAGCTCCAGCAGGCGGTGTAGGTGTTTAGTGACGTCCAGGACTATAGAGTCGCCCAAGGGGCCTCCACCCATGTCTGTACCCGCCGCGCGCGGGGTAATGGAGAGGTGCGTCTTGGGGACCTTTTTCTTTTCGTCTACAAAGCGCACTGCGGCGCAGATATCCTCCGCGTCTTTTGGATACACTACAACCTGCGGCCGCACGGCAAACAAGCTCGCGTCGCGACTGTAATGCGCCAAGGTCTCTG
The DNA here is from genome assembly GCA_016176685.1 of Patescibacteria group bacterium. GTDB lineage: Bacteria > Patescibacteriota > Minisyncoccia > Phycocordibacterales > SBAW01 > GWA1-54-10. The sequence continues at coordinate 62,181 of JACOWS010000002.1, forward strand.
GCGAGTCATCCACCTCGCCGCGCAGTATTTTACGCAGTTCTTCCCCCAAACTGCTCATGAGTATTATTCTACCGTGTCAACATCTGCACCCATCAAGGACTCTATGTCTAGAAAGTCTACGCCATCCGGGAGCACAAAAATGCCCGCATCGGCCGCCCACGGCTCGCACGAGTAGTCGGCCAGTGCGTTTGGGTCAACTGCACTTTGCCCGCCTTCCTGCCCCGCCGTCATGGCGTCAAACGACATCATCATCCCTTGCGGGTAATTATCGGTCCATACATAACTGGTGTTGTCCGTAACCAAGAGGTGGCTCATCACCGACTGCCCGCCCGCCGCAGAGGTAAAGTCGCCGCGCATTTGCCCATCCGCAACGTAGACTGTCCCTGACGACTCGGAGTCGTCGGTTACACTAGAAAAGGCGCATTTTTGCGAACCGCCCTCTGTCAAAAGGTCTTTGAGCGACATTTGGGTGCCTGCATTGCCTGCGGCCGCAGGGCCGCCAGGCGCGCCGCCAAGGTATGCCCACGCTCCGGCAAGCACCAGCACCACCGCTACCGCCCCAAGCCCGTACCATACTGTCCCGCCCATTGCGCCTCCCGAACCGTTTTCTGTTTCCATATACATTATAAAAATCACCTGGTAAATTGCGCACAATTTATACGTCTCATAAAAGTATACCACCTTGCTACCCCTTTTTGTCGAGAACAAACCGCCACGGCTTGTTTACATACTCACCCGCGGAGTCAATGCCGATGCGCGGGGTGCATCGCACTTGACCACGCCCTACCTCTACTCCTCTGTCCTCAACCCACAGGCCGGTCTTTTTGCCGAGCGGTTTGTTGTTTAGCTTTTTGTCTACCTGCAAAAACTTGGTGAGTTTTGCCGGACCGTCAAGGCGCACGCCAACAGGGCGAAAAAAGAGGGCGCTCCGGGCCGCTAGGCCAAGTCCTACCCTCTTTTTTCGCCCTGTTGGCGGCAGCTCACCGTGTGACAAGATTCGACTTTGCCATTGCGGTTCAAGGCCGCGTATCAGAACAGCCGCAGGATATCTTTCTTTCCCGCACACCAGGTTAAGCATCCAGTGCATGCCGTAGGTAAAGTACACGTACACCACTCCGGGGCGGCCAAACATCGGCGTGTTGCGAGCGGTTTGCCCGCGGTGGGCATGGCTGGCTTTGTCTCTTGGGCCGTCGTACGCTTCGGTCTCAACAATCATAAGTGCTACTTCACTGCCCCGTACCCTGCGCACTAAAAATTTTCCCACAAGTTCCCGCGCCACGGTAAGTGTTGGCCGGTCAAAAAACGCCGCTTGTAGAACTTTGCGCATAGGTTGCATGATACGCAACATCGGCCTACCATGCGAGCAGGAGAACCTATAACCAATGGAGGTGGGCTATGAAAACTTTATTAGTTGCTCTGGCGTGTCTCATGGTGCTTGCCCCGGTAGCACAGGCCAACGTAGACCCGCGCGGAGGAGCAGCGGAGGCATACATGCCTTATGAGAACAATGCTGACACCATAATCATCCCCGGCAAGTGCGCCGAGATTTTGGTGCAGCCAGCGGCCGTGTGGATTCTTATCTTCCTCGCAAGCGGCGGCAAGGAAGAAAATCTGCCCGACCTCGGCCACTACCTGCGCGAGACGCTCCTGTGTATCGGGAGGCAGTAGTGTTATGAATCGAAAACAAACAGCGCGGACGATGAGCCACAAAATCTCGTCCGCGCTTCCATTTTTTAAAACTGGTGACCCCTACGGGATTCGAACCCGTATTTGCGCCGTGAGAGGGCGCCGTCCTAACCATTAGACGAAAGGGCCTCGCCCGTAAGATGGGGCTACGGCCAAGGGCCGTTGCAATACAATAAAATAAAAATAGATAAAAAGAAAGAGCGCCCCGGAAGTCACGGAGCGCCCCAACACAACTAACTAAAAGCCAAAAACGCTGGTCAGGTGACTCGGCCCCTTAACAATGACGAGGGGCACGTACATTCTTCGTGAGTCGGGAGAATCTCAATGACGAGCATATTCTTCTCCCATCCCAGAAATTTGCCCTTGAATTGGCCGATTTCCGGGGACTCAAAACTCAAGATTGCCCCTTTTGGGAGGTTCTTCTTGAGTCGCTTGATTCGCTGCGACTCTCGTTTCCTGTTTAAGGAAACGATTTTGGACTCATCCACCACTTTTCGAGCAATCCAGCTTTTGGTCACAATAGTTCCCTCCTAAATTATTTAGTTGTGGGTGCCGTCCCAAGTTACTATACCAGACTATACGAAAAAAGGAAGGGTTTGCCTACCGCCGCTTCCACTCCGGGTCCTGGCGCACCAAGAGTTCCGCCGCGCGCTCGGGCTCTGCCATTATCTCTTCCACCGCACGCTCCATGCGCGCGCTCTGCGAGCCCTTTACCAGCACCACGTCGCCCCGTTTTAGCATCACCTCCAGCTCTTTACCGGCGCGGCGCGCGTCTTCATATTGAAAAATGTTTGCATCCAGCATCCCAGCGTCGAGCGCCCCCTGTGCCATGTCGCGGGCGCGGAAGCCCACGGTGAAAAGCAGGTCGCCTGTTTTTGCGGCTAGCGCCCCTGCCTTGCGATGCTCTTCCACCGAGTGGCGGCCAAGCTCCAGCATGTCTCCCAAAACAGCGACGCGTCTGCCCTTTACGGGCAGGTGCTTAAGCGTTTCCAGAGCCGCCTCTACCGCCGCGGGGGATGAGTTATAGGTGTCGTCTATAATAAGCGTCTCCTTAAGCCCAAGGACAAGTCGCATGCGCCCCTGCGGGGGCTCGTAGGCGCCGAGCGCCTTAACCACCTCTTCCAAACCGTGTCCAAGCGCCTTGCCCACCGCGGCTGCGGCCAAAAAAGGCTGCAGGGCATGCGTGCCAACCGCGCCTCTAACTATAAACGGCGCCGACTCTTCACCGCACACCACCCTTCCCTGCATACCAAGGGGCTCCCCATCCTCGCCCAAATGCACTGCCACTGCTTCGGCGCGCACCTCTGCATTTTTTGAAAGGCCGAAGGTTATAACGCTCTTTCCTTGTGCACGAGCGCGCAAAACTGCTACCTTTTCGTCGTCACCATAAAGTACCAGGGTGCCGCCTTGTTTGAGCGAGCTTATAAGCGATGCCTTTTCTTCCACCACTTCCCTTGGCGAGTCAAAATACTCCACATGCACCGGTACCTCCGGCAGCCGGGTGATAACCACCACGTCAACCGGCAGCCACTTTGCCACACGCTTAACATCGCCCGGGCGGTCCGCCCCCACTTCGAGCACCAGCCACCTGGGGTAGCGCGCCTTAAGCAACAGCAAAAAAAGTCCGTCCAGTAAATTTTGTGCCCAACGCAGCGGGTTTTGCCAAGCATTTGGCACGCCAAGTATAGTGAGCGGCAGACCCACCTCGCTGTTAAAGCTTTTTTCACTGCGGCGCACGTATGTACTCGCCGCCAACACCGCATATATCGCGTCCTTGGTTGAGGTCTTGCCGACGCTGCCGGTGACCGCCACAATGTGGGGATGATATTTTTTTACCACCCCGCGCGCCTCAAGCGTCAAGAGTGTCACCAATATTTTTTTAAGTAGCGTCCACATAAGGGCTAGCGGTCCGGCGGTATGTCGTAGTAGCTGATAAGAAATTGCGTGAGCGAGTGGAACGGCAATGCCCATGTTTGCGAGGAATAGGAAGCGCCCTGTGGCTCCAACGCAAACAAAAAGACTATAAACCTCGCGTCATACGAAGGGAAGTATCCAAAAAAGCTGTGCAAGAACCTGTCTGTATAGTAGCCGCCGCCCCCGGGGTTGGCAATCTGGGCGGTACCGGTTTTTGCCGCAACACTATGGCGCTCAATTTTTATTTTGCCGTCTACCAAAGCGGTATCCACCACCTTGGTGAGCATGCGGCTCACCGCAAGCGCCGAGCCGGGCAAGAGCGCCTGCGAGCTGCCGGCCCACGAGAGCGTCCGGGTAATGCCCGAGTCGTATCGCACCGCGCGTACAAAGTGCGGCGGTACCAGCTTCCCGCCGTTTGCCAGCGCCGCGAGTGCTTGCACCATGGCGATTGGGGTGACGGCTATCCCCTGGCCAAACGATGCGGTGTCAAATTCTACCTGCCTCGAGCTTTTGGCTATGTTGTCTACCAACCCGCGTGCCTCACTGGGGAGGTCAATGCCGGTTTCCTCGCCAAACTTGTAGCGATTTAAAAAGTAATCGCGCATCACCGCGGGGCCCATCTCTGTTGCCACGTAGGAGGCACCGAGGTTGAGAGACTGGCTTAAAATTTCTTGCATGGGCACCTCCCCGCGTGCACGCAGGTCGTAGTTGCATATTTTTTTCGTGTCGACCGTGATGCATCCTGTGTCTTTATAGGTGCTCTCCGGCGTTATAACACCGGCGTCGATACCCGCGGCGAGAGTCAGCGGCTTCATAATGGAGCCCATTTCAAACACGTCCTCAACCATGGCGTTTTTAAAAATAAACGGGTCCTTCTGTGCACCAAATGCGTTGAGGTCAAAGGTCGGGTTTATCGCCATGGCGTATATATCACCCGTTTGCGGGTCCATAATAATGCCGCCGGCAAGGCGCGGGTGCCAATTATCTGCATAGGCGACGAGAGCGCGCTCAAGCTCCGCCTGTACGGACGGCTCTATGGTGGTCAAGAGGTCGCCGGTTTGAGGAGCTCCATTAAAAACCGCCTGCGCTGCGCCGAAAAGTTGTACAAAAAAGTTCGTATATAGGTCCTTGTCTTGGCGCGCCAGCGTCTGCTCAAAGTACCGCTCGAGCCCGTAGCGGCCTTCAAGCACATTGCCGTCGTTGTACGCAACAAACCCGAGCTCCTGCGCCGCCAAAGACCCGCCCGGGTAAAAACGCCACTGGTTTTTAGAGAGTATAACGCCGGGCAGTGAGAGCTTTTGTATAATTTCGGCGGTTTGTACATCCAAACGCTCTACCACCATTTGATACAAGCTCCCCTCCTTGGTCGCACGGGCTATGAAGTCGTCGTGGGAAAGCTCCGCCACTAGGGGACTAAGCGCAAGGTAAAGCGACTCCCCGTCCGCCACCTTGGATGGGTTTATCGCGAGCGTAAAGCCCTGGGTGAGGGTCGCCGCGGTTATGAGCGTGCCATTTTTGTCGGTAAAGTAGATGTTGTCACGTAGAAGGAGCGGGGATGCCGGCGGCGCAAATTGCGCGTCCGCGCGCGTAATGTACATATCTGCGCGCACCACCTGCAGCAGGTACAGTCGACCGACGATAACCATGCTTAAAAGCGCAAAGAGTGCGGTTACCAATCTAACGCGGCCGACAAAGAGGGCCTTGGTCATGCTCTAGTATGGTCCACTGAGCGATAAAGAACGAGTTGCGTCCGTTGCAAACACCGTTGTAACCGCCGTAGGCGGGACAAAACCAAGCTCCTGCGCGCGCCCGGGCGTCATGGTGCGCGTAAGCGTCAAGTATTGGCTCTCCAAAATACTTAGGCGCGCATTTGTTGCGAGTATTTCAACCTCGGCATCCGCGCGCGCCGCAGTATGCATAACCGCCTCAAGTAAAAAGAATCCGTATAAAAATAGTGCGACAACCACCAACCCGGCGAGAGCCGCTATGATTTTGGAAAGGTGGTCTTGATATACTAAGGCAACGGTGTTCATACCATATTTAGAGCGGCGATTTTTCTATACCTCGCAGCTTGGCGCTGCGCGCGGAAGGGTTTTTAACGCTCTCTTCGCGTGCCGGTGTGAGCGGTTTTTTCGACAGTAAACGACCGCCTTCTTTTACAAATCCGGCAAACAGGTGTTTGACCAGCCTATCTTCTATACTGTGGAAGGTAATAACCGCCATGCGTCCGCCCTGTGGAAGTAAGTTCCACACAGCCGTAAGCCCCGCCCCAAGCGCACCGAGCTCGTCGTTGACCGCGATGCGCAGTGCTTGAAAAGTTTTCGTCGCCGGATGTATGCGCCCGTGGCGATACATTGCCGGTACGGCGTCCTGCACCACTTCAACCAACTCCACGCTGGTCTCAAATGGTTTTCGGGATCTTCGCTCTACCACGGCGCGCGCAATCCTGCGTGCAAAACGCTCCTCGCCGTAACCAAAGAAAACGTCGGCCAGCACCTTTTCGCTCCAGGAGTTGAGAATCTGTGCCGCACTAAAGCCCGAGCGCGGGGTACTGCCATATACCATGGAAAGCGGCTCATCGTGGAGGAAGGAAAAACCCCGGCCGCTTTTGAGCTGGCCCCGGTTCCATCCCAGGTCAAAGACCGCTTTGTCGAGCGTTTCTACCCCGGCATGTTTAAGCAGTGCGCCGACGTCGGCAAAATTGCCTTCTATAATGCTTGCCCGCTTCTTAAAGGGCGCGAGACGCTTTGCGGTCGCGGCTACTGCGGCTTGGTCCGCATCCAGCGCAATAAGTTTGCTCCCGGCGGCCGCCCGCAAAAGCGCTTCGCTGTGGCCGCCTTCCCCTGCGGTTGCATCAAACAAAAGCTCCCCTTTTTGGGGGGAAAGAAAGTCAACCACCTCGCGCACCATCACGCTCTTGTGGACACGCTCTGACTCCTGCCCGCCCCGCGGTTCGCGGCCACTATCGCCCTCCTCTCGAGTGGAGCGAAACTGTGCACGAACCCCAAGCGCCCCAAGGCGGGGCACGCGGCGGGCAAGAGTCAAAGAATATATCATACGTAAATTTTGAATGAACCTACATTGACAAAGAACTACAGCACTCCCATGTCGCCCAAGGTCTGCGCCATCCCCTCGGCATCGTGCTCGATGCGATGCTTGTACTCCTCCCAGGTTTTGTCGCTCCATATCTCAACCCGGTCGGAAACGCCCGCAAGCACGACCCTGCTTTGCAACCCGGCAAATTCCTTCAAAAACTCCGGAATAAGGATCCGCCCCGTGCGGTCTACCTCCATCTCGACCGCACCGGAAAGGAGAAATCTGCTCATCCCCCGGGTGTTTGCCTGGCCAAACGGCAGCTCCTCAAGCTTGCCTGCTATCTCTTTCCACGTCCGCTCCGGGAACATGAAGAGGCAGGTGTCGAGTCCGCGGGTAATGACGACTTTTTTCCCTATTTCCTTGCGGAACTTCGCGGGAAGAGAGAGGCGTTTTTTGGAATCCAGCGTGTGTATATATTCTCCAATCAACATCATCCCACTCTATCCCACTAATGTAGGATTGTATAGCACTTTTACCCACCTTTCCTACACACTTTATCCACATCTTGACAAATACATAATATAGGTATATAATTAATATTAGAAGAATCAAAAAAATAAAAAACGGGGAGGCGTTCGCCTCATCAAAGGAGTACAGAGATGAACACTTCAAACCCCTTCGACTTCAAAAGAATTCGAGGGGAAATAAGGGACATCGCCGACGCTGCGGCGCAGCGTCGGCGAAAGGGCTTGAGGGTTATTGCCCTCTCCCTTCTGGCGGCGCTGGCCGCAATGCTCGTCGCAGTCGCAGCGAGCATCCAGACCTTGCCCAGGGCAGGGTTGGACTACGAGGGCATCAAGGTCCTCTCGGAACGGGCTGCGTTTGAGCAGCTCGTCGCGGATGCCAGCCGCCAGTGAGTTTAGGGGTCGTCTGCGTTTGAGCAGACGACCCCATTTATTTTTGCTTACTTTTTACGAATTACACCAACCACACCTTACCATCTATGCCGCTATAGCATTAGTTATGGTAAAATATATTTTAATAATAAACTCTGTACGCAATTCTACAAAAGTATCTCGACTAGTCGGCTTAATACAAAGTCGCGTTCCAGTGCGGAAAGGAACCACCCGGCTTGCGGACCGTGCGTTTTGCCGAGGAAAGCCAGGTAGATTGCTTTAAACAGCTCCGCCGGGGCTATGCCCTGCCCTTCCTTTATTTCATGCAGTTTTTTGTGCAAGTCATCACCGCTTGGCATCTGCGGCGACACTTCTATATATCGAAGTAGCTCGCCGAGAGCTTTTTTCTGCGCGTCGCTTAAACTGTTAGCTGCGTCCGGGAGCGTTTTCTGCAGTTCATAGACAAACCTCTCCGGCGCATATTGTGCGAGCCATTTTTTTGCATACGAGGCGCGCTCCTTGAGCTCTGTTTTATCCTCTGCGGTGAGCGCACCGCCTTTTATTTTTTCCACCTCCACTTCCACCTTAAGGTGCGGCATCTGCACGATGAAGGCCACTTGCGAAAACCGCGGGAGAAAGACCGGTGGCGGAATCCGCCGGAGAAATGGTCTGGCCTCGCCTTGCCCGCCAGGAGATTGCGGGCGAGCGAGGAGACCCGAGGACCTTTCTCCGGCGGATTCCGCCGTAGGTTCAAACAAATATGAAAACAACCGCGCGTAGTCGTCTTTGACGCCGGCCCAATAGCTCAAGGCGAGTTTGTCGTACTGGTCGTAGAGCACCGGTATGGTATCGCCCTCGGGGTCGAAATTTATTTGCTGGTTGATGTCGCGGCCCAGCAGTGCCAAACGGAAAATCTTTGTGGGTACCAGGTCTGAAATTTCTTTAGCACTGCTCCCCCTCCCTTTGCTTGACGACATCTTTTTGCCGCCCGCGAGCAAAAACTCGTAGGGGATGTCAAACGGCGGCTCGTAGTTGAAGACTTCTTTGGAAATATGGTTGGCCACGTCGCGCGAGCCGCCGCGCGTCGAGTGGTCTTTGCCCGCGCCCTCTACCAAAACTCCGCCCACCTTCCACTTTGCGGCCCACTCAACCTTCCACGGCAACTTGGCTTTACCGCCAAACGGGGAAACTCTGCCCGCAAATCCGCATCCTTTTGTATATTCAACCTTATCTTCTCTGCAGAGGACGGCCACTGTTTTGCCATCGAAGTCGCTTGCTTCTGTGGTTGCTATCTTTCCGCACCCCGGGCACACTACGGAGAGCGGGAGCCACTCCCCTTCTTTTTGCGAGCCGGAAACTTCTTTATATATAGTGCGGATTTTTTCGGCATTCTTGAGCGCCCCGGTAATAGCCCCGTCCATGCGGCCAGAAAGATATAGGTCGCTTGCCCACGAGTATTCTGGGGTAAACCCCGCATGCGCTATGGCTTTCTTAAAGTCGTCGGCAAAGTACTCGGCAAAGTTTAGGGCGCTGGGCTCTGGTGATGGCACGTTTTTAAGCGGCATTCCCAAATAGTGCTCAAATTGTTCGCGCGGGAGGTAGGCGGGGATGTCATCCATCGGGTCAAAGTCGTTCATCTCAAAGCGAAATACGTTCGGGACTTTTGCTCCGCGAGTATCTTGGCCACCGCGCCGTGTATTGCCACCCCGCGCATAGAACCTATGTGTACGCGGCCGGAGACCGTCTTTTCGTCGCGTACGACAATGGTACCCTTCCGGCCCTTGTAGCGCTCGACTATCTCCCCCGCTATCCGCTCTGCCCAAAACATGGGCTTATTCTACTCTACTTTCAAAATTTTGTATTTGTTGGTGCCTTTGGGAGTATGGAAGGAAAATTCGTCCCCCCTTTTTTTACCCATGAGCGCCGCGCCCAAGGGCGAGTGGTAGGAAATTTTACCCTCAAACATGTTTGTCTCCTCGGAGCCGACAATGGTGTAGGTGCGCTTCTCCTCACTGCCTTTTGCGGCAGTGGGCTGCACGGTAACCATAGAGCTCATGCCGACGGTTTCGCTTTTACTGCCCTGCACTATCTTTGCATTCTTAAGCATCGCCTCGAGTTTGCTGATGCGCTCCTCCACCGCCGCCTGCATCTCGCGCGCCTCTTGGTACTCGGCGTTTTCCGACAGGTCGCCGAGCGAGCGGGCGTATTCCAACTGCTCGGCAATTTCTTTGCGGCGCGTGGTACGCAGTTGGTCGAGTTCGCGGGTTAATTCCTCGAACTTCTCTTTAGAAAATAATTCTTCTCCCATAGCTATGCCGAAGTAGTGTAACGGAGTGAGCAGTAAAGTCAAGGAAGAACTTCCAGGTACTGCGGTGCGTTGGCATTGAGCCAGTCTAGGAATGCGCGAACAGCGGCCGAGGCGCCCACGGCGGTGCCCGCGGGGCCGCGCTCCAAAACCACTGCATACGCATAACGCGGATGTTCGTACGGGAAAAATCCTATCATCCAGGAGTTCATGTACTCATTCTTGACTCCCACCTGCGCAGTGCCGGTTTTTGCCGCTACCGAAACATAGGGAGTATTGACCGCACTTGCAATTCCTTCGGTGACCCCAAGCCGCATACCTTCGCGCGCCACTTGCATCGCCTCGCTTGAGGCGCCGACTCTGCGCGAATACGGGGTCGAGCTTGCCACAATAGTGGGTGTGAGCAGATGTCCATCGTTTGCAAGAGCCGCGGTGGCGCGCACGGCCTGCAGAGGAGTGGTTTGCATGCCATACTGCCCTATTGCGGTGTGATACGTGTTGCCGATGCGCCACGGGTCGCCGGGGAAGGTTGCCTCCTTCCATGCCGGCGAGGGGATGGCTCCCGCTTGGCTGCTAAAACCTAGGAGTCCTGCATCCTCGCCGAACCCAAACGCCCTTAACCACTGGCCGAGCCGGTCTATGCCTAACCCGGGCTGGCCTTCAAACCCGCCGCCCACTTCGTAAAAATATATGTCGGAGGAAACGGCGATAGCGCGGCGCATGTCGGCCCAGCCGTTTACGCGCCAATCTTTAAACACGGTGGGGTGCGCCTCATCGTATGGGTTGGGAATGCTAATCGAGCCGGTGGAGAGTATTTGCTTGTGCTCGTCTATTACTCCCTCATCAAGCGCCGCGACGCCGACAAACGGCTTCACAATTGAGCCGGGTGCATAGAGACCGTCGACCACGCGATTAAGAAACGGTTCTCTCTTGTCCTCCGTGAGCATTGCGAGCGCTTCGGCGCTTCCCTCCGACAGAGTTTGGGAAGTATATTCCGGGTAGCTCGTGAGCGCCAGCAACTCGCCGGTATCTACGTCCATCAACACCCCGGCCCCGGCTTGGAAATGAGAGCCGGAGACGCGCGCGGCTATGGCATCATATAGCCCCTGGGTGACGCCCGCGTCTATGGAAAGTTGTAGAGTGCTTCCGGCGATAGGAGGATCCTCGGCGCTTTGGGAAACGATAGTGCCGCGTGCGTCCGTTTCGGTAAGTATGCGGCCATTTTTTCCGCTTAATATGCCGTCAAACACGCGCTCCGCGCCATCTATGCCGACAAAAGAGGTCTGATAGTACACGCCGGAGGCATCCTTTGCCGGCGGCTTGGTATACCCCACCATATGGGCAACCCCTCGATAAGCACTGTAGGCGCGCACTACCGCCCCCGCGCCAGAGGCTGTGGTGCTTGCGGCGCGCACATTATTGTAGGCAAGTTCCACCCCCGCGCGGTCTTTGAGCGCGCCGCGGTCGGCAAACAGCAGTTGCTCGGTCAACTGATTTTCGGCGGCTTGTGTGGCATATGCAATACCGTTGGTAAACATGAGGTTCCACGCGCGCGTGCCAAAGGCAAAAAAGAGCAGGGCCACAACCCCCCCCACAACCGCAAGAGTCTGCCGGCGGATAGGTTTCTCCAGCCGACCCTCAAAATGCAGCGTGTCGTACGCGGGTAGATTTGAGGAGTCTAGAAATATTTCGTCCGGCGCTATCTCCTGACTCCTACGCTTTGCGGAGTGCCTAAACCAAGCCATAACGCCCTAGTATAGCGTTTCCGACTGCATTCTGCCTAAAAGGTAGCGTTTGGCGAGCGCGCGGCCGAGCATCGCGGCAAGCGCGATAATCGTAAAAGGAAACCATACAAAGTGCGGCGCGCCCATGGGCGCGCCGTAGGCAATATCAAACAAAAGACCCATCGCTATGGCAAACAAGTACCGGCCCGAGAGTCCCGCAAGCAGTATGCCGAGTGCCGAGAGCGGCCACAAAGGGAGCAAAAAGCCGAGTGCGGCGAGGAGGAAGCTGGCGGCGAGGAGGAGGCGGGTTTTGTTCATCATAATGCTGTTTGCGGACGCACCTCTACATACTGTAATCCAAACAAATTAACCGGCAACGACATAGAAAGCGTTAAAAACGAACCGCCTTCGGTTGGAGTTACGCTCACCACCGCGGCGGCAAATGATGGGGCAATGCCCGGGAATAGTACCGCATCGCCCACGCGTACTACGGTGCCGGACGGCACGTCGCCCGCAAGCGACCCGCCGCCCATGCCGGCAACAGTAAGCGGCACGGTGCCGTCTTGTGTTTTGAGCAACGCGTCGTACGACTCACCCGGTGCGGAGAGCAGGACCACGCGCGCGGCGTGCGGGTATACCTGCGACACTTTCCCTACTATGACCGAACCGCCGGCAAACACCGGCGCCCCCGCCACGACCCCCTCTATACTCCCCGCATCTATAAAGAGCGTGTCGTATGGCACCCCGGGGGGCGCGAGCAGTACGGCGGCAAGTATGCTTGCCGTGCTCGCCTCCCTGCCAAGGCGGCGTTTTAGGTCGCTGTTTTCAAGGTATAGCAGGTTGCGGTCGAGGAGCAGTATGCTTGATGAAGCGAGGGCGGCGCGCAGGGCATCATTCTCCGCAACCAGGGCGGTTTTTGATGCAAATGGCGTTGCTATAGAACTAAACACGCCCGCGGAGAATGTCCGTGTTTCGAGTACCGGAGTAGCAACGCTCCACAGCACGATTGAGAGTTGCTCTCGCCAGAGCGCCGCCATGGCGAACAGCGCTATACAAAGAACCAAAAACACTACGGTGCGAGGAGACCCAAAGCGCCGGCCGTGACGCCGGCTAGGAGAAATCGTCGTCATACTCTAAAAATACATCCCGGTAGGCGTCAAGGTTTTCCAAAATAACACCGGTGCCGCGCGCCACGGCGGTCAAGGGGTCGTCGGCAACCACCACCGGGACCTTGAGCCATTGCGAGAGCAGTTGGTCGAGCCCTTTAAATAGCGCTCCCCCGCCGACAAGCACTATACCCTGCCGCATTATGTCGGAGAGGATTTCGGGCGGCGTAGTTTCAAGCACCTCGCGGATAGTTTCAACCAGCGTGTCCATAGACTGCGAGACGGCCTCGCGGATGTCGGAGTCGGTTATTATAACCTCGCGAGGGAGCCCGGTTATAAGGTCGCGGCCGCGCACCACCGCCTCGAGGTGCCCGCCACCTTCTGTGACAGAGCCGATAGCAACTTTAACGTTCTCGGCGGTCTTTTCGCCTATCAAAATCTTAAATTCAGAACGTAGGTGAGAGATGATGTCTTGGTCGAGCTTGTCGCCCGCTATTCTAAGATTTTTTGAGCGCACGACTCCGCCGAGAGAGAGAACGGCAATGTCCGTGTTGCCGCCGCCAATGTCGACTATCATGCTCCCCATAGCCTCGCGTATGGGGAGGCGCGTGCCGATTGCCGCGGCCATCGGCTCTTCGACAATGTAAACTTCTCGGGCTCCGGCGTTGCGCGTCGCGTCTTTAACCGCGCGTATCTCTACATTGGTGATGCCGCTTGGCACGCCTATCACCACGCGCGGGCCCAATAGTTTGCGCGCGGTACCTGCCGGCGAGCTCTGCGCGCGGTTTATAAGGTACGCAAGCATCTCTTCGGTCGCCTCAAAGTCCGACACCACACCCTCTACCAATGGGCGCACGGCGGCCAAGTGCCCGGGGGTCCTTCCGAGCATTGCTTTGGCAACACTCCCCACCGCCACCACCTGGCCGGTTTTTTGGTTGACCGCCACTACCGAGGGCTCGGTCACCACGATGCCCTTGCCGCGCAAATATACCAGCGTGTTTGCCGTGCCAAGGTCTATCCCGAGGTCGTTGGAAAAAATCGGAAACACTCGGTTTGTAATCAGTTTAAACATGGGTAAGGCGCGTCTGCAGTTCTGAAATGGAGAGATGCTGAGTTTTGCCGCCCTTGCGCTCGGTACACTCAAACGCTCCTTCGGACAGCGTCTTTTCCGACACCACCACTCTAAGAGGAACGCCCAAAAGGTCGCTGTCGGAAAACTTTTCCCCCGCGCGCAAGTCGCGGTCGTCCCACAACACCTCTATGCCGGCCTCGGTCAGCGTGCGATACAGCTCGCCGGCTTCTGCGGACACTTCCTTGTTGCCGCCGGAGAGCTCAACCAGGTGTACGGCAAACGGAGCGATGGACTCGGGCCATACCATGCCCTTTTCGTCGCAGAGTAGTTCCACCACGGTGCCCATGGCGCGCGCCGGGCCGATACCGTAGGAGCCCATGACAACCGGCACAGACTCGCCCGCCTCGTTTTTATAGGTAAGCCCCAAGGGAGCCGAGTACTTGGTGCCAAGCGGAAAAATGTTGCCGACCTCTATTGACTTCGCCTCGCGCAGATAGGTCTTGTCGAGGCCTAGCGAGTCGAGCGTCTCGTCGTTGTATACCTCTTTGTTGACGGCAATATGCCGTCGCTCGTCTATATATATGGTGTCCTCGCCGGCATCCGACACGGTTTGGAACTCATCGCTAAACTTGCTGAACGAGCCGCCTGACGCAAAGGTGCGGAAGGTTTTGTCTCCGATCCCAAGCCTGTTAAAAATCCGTACATATGCCTCCGCACACTGCTCGTAAAACTCGCGGAACTCCTCTTGCGTTTTGCTGAATGAGTACAGGTCCTTCATGATAAACTCGCGGGTGCGCATGATGCCGCTCTTGGCCCGTAGCTCGTTGCGGAACTTGGTTTGGAACTGGTACACGTAGCGGGGCAGGTCTTTGTGGGAGGAGATGTGCTGGGTTAGAAGCCGCGTCAATGGCTCTTCGTGCGTGTTGGCAAATCCCACCTCTCCGCCCGCCTTAAGCTCCGACTTAAACCATATATCCACCACCTCGTCATTCCACCGGCCGGAGACCTTCCACACCTCGGGCTCTTGGAGTGCGGTCATCGAAATTTCCTGCCCGCCGATGGCGTTCATCTCCCCGCGGATTACCGCCATTATGTTGTTAAGTACCCGGAGCCCCAGCGGCAAAAAAGTGTAAGCCCCGGCCATCTCTTTGTGGATGTATCCGGCGCGTATTAGCAGCTGTGCGTTTTTAGAAACCTCGTCTTTTGGCGCCTCGCGGCGCGTCTTGGTAAACAATTGCGATTGGCGCATATGAGAGCCATTGTACGGCGAAACGGCAGGGGAAGCAAAAAGAGAAACTAGCTTATGAGGCGGGTAATATCGTGGAAAGACACCAGCACCATAAGAGCGATGAGTAGCGCGAAGCCGCCCACGGTAAACCACAAGGTTAACCGCTCCGGCAGGGGGCGGCGCGTCACACTTTCTATAAAGATAAAAAATAGCCGGCCGCCGTCGAGCCCCGGTATCGGCAAAATATTTAAAAGCGCCAGGTTTATTGAAATGAGCGCGGTTAGGGTTACCGCCGCGGCAAACCCGCTTGCGACCGCGCGGCTGCCTATGCCGGCTATCCCGATGGGCCCGGCGATGTCGGCAAAGTTTCCCGCACCGATGAAGAGCCCCGAAAAAAACTCTGCAAGACCTTCCGCCGTGGCGAGAGTCATGCGGTAGGTCAAGATACCGCCCTCAAGTAGCGCCAGGTGGGGCGGCAAGGTAAGCACGCCGACATCGTCGAGGTTGATGCCCACCGCCTTGCGCCCGGGCACCAGTCCCGCTTCCGCTTTTGCCAAAAAGTGCTCCTCGGCGCCGTCGCGCAGTACCGTAAATACGATGCTTTCTTCCTGATGCTCTGTTATAAACGTTTGTACCTCGGCCGAGGAAGCGCCTTGGTGGAGTGCCGCGCTACCGGTGTCGATATTTTCAACTACATCGCCCGGCAAAAGCCCGGCACGCGCCGCAGGCGAGTCCGGGAAAACGCCCACGACGGTAGCGCGTACATCGGTGACAGCGCCAAACCCGACATGCTCCGCCGAGGTCGGAAGCCCCGCCAGGTAGCCCGCGGAAAGCACCAACCAGGCAAATAGTATATTCATCACGATGCCGGCCGCGATGACTGCCGCCTGCTTGGGCCGGGACTTGCTTGCAAATGCGCGCGGATTGCTTCCCGCCTCATCTTTTCGTTCGCCAAAAATGCGCACAAAACCGCCAAAAAACAGCAAGTTTATAGAGTAGCGGGTTTCGCCCAATTGGAGCGAGAGTAGACGCGGCGGGAAGCCGATGCCGAACTCCTCCACCTTTATACCAAAAAGTTTTGCCGCAAAAAGGTGCCCGAACTCGTGCACGACAATAAGCCCGGTCAATATGAGTATAAATATGAGAAGCGACATAGTGCTAGGCGGCTATCTCCTTTTCCTTGCGTGCCAGCGCCTCGTCAAAGAGCTTGTTGGCCGCATCAACGCGTTTTTGCATTTCGTCTTTGGCGCGGAACTTGTCATCTTCCGCCATTTTTTTGTCTTTTTCCTGCTTTTGGATGTCGTTCCATGCATCGTCTCGCGCCGCCCGCAGCTCTTTGCGCACATCTTCAACCTTTTCTTTTGCGAGCTTCAGCAGCATAGTGCGGCGCTCGGAGGTAAGCTCGGGGAAAAAGACGCGCACACCTTTTTCGTCGCTCCCGACCGAGAGTCCCAAATTTGCCACGGTGATGGCCTTTTCTATTTCCTTGCCTAAGCTGTGGTCCCACGGGGTAATGCGCAATGTCCGCGCATCCTCAACGGAAATAGTTGCCACCTGCGGCAAGGTCATCCGCGAACCAAAAGACTCCACGGTAACGCCGTCCAGTATTGCCGGTGTGGCGCGCCCAGTGCGCACGCCCGCAAGCTCTTTGCCGAGCCGCTCGACTATATCTGCAACACGCTTTCCGAATGGTTTAAAGTCGTATGCCATCGCTTTTAGTATATCAAACTCTAAATTTTTTTGCCGCCTTGGAATATGTCTTTACCAGTGGGTCTTGGCTTGTGTCGTAGCGCCTCGCGGGTGCCAGGTATCGGCCGTAGTGTATGACCCGGTTTGAAAAAGAGCCCCACTCTTTTTTGGGCAAGAGCTGCATTAAGTCTTTTTCAATCTTGACAGGGTTGCGGTGGTTTGAGAGGTCAAACCGGTGCACAAAACGTATCATGTGTGTGTCCACGGTAACCCCCGCGACAGTGCCATATACCTCTTGCAAAACCACGTTGGCGGTTTTGCGCGCCACACCCGGCAACAGCAAAAGCTCTTCCATAGTGCGCGGCACCGAGCCCTTAAACTTGGCCTTAACCATTTTGGCCGCGGCCAAAATGGTTTTTGTTTTATTGCGATAAAAGCCGCTAGACTTTATGTCTTGCTCAAATGCGCGCGGCCGTGCCAGTACATACGCTTCGAGTGTTTTATATTTTTTAAAAAGCTTCTTTGTAATTTTGTTGACCATTTTGTCAGTGCACTGCGCAGAAAGTTGCACCGCCACCACAAGCTCCCATGGGGTATGGTAGGTAAGTTCTATTTCCGCATTGGGAAAAAGCTTTTTAAGCGCCCGGTTGAGTTTTTGTATCCGCACCTTTCTTTCTTTAAATATTTTAGGATTCATACGTATTTCAGCCAGCGGAGCAAAAAAAGAGGGCACTCCGGGCCGCTAGGCCAAGTCTAACCCTCTTTTTTTGCTCCGCTGGCTTGCAGTTGTGGCAAGGTAGCGGCCAAGTGCTCCAGGAGCATTTTGTAGGAGGGGGCGCGGTCGTTTGCGTAGCCGCGGATTTTTGCAATGTCTTCAAGCCCTTCTCGCACCCTACTATTCCCTTTTGCCAGGTGCGGATACATTTCCACCTCGAGCGCGTCTAAAAATGCGCGCACCGACTCGCGTAGGCCTTCGTCGTCCCCGACCGAACGACCGGAGTCGTCCGGTCGGGCGGGTTTGAGCATTTTGGCTATTTCCGCACTGCGCGCCGTTTGCGAGCTAGCAAGAAATTTCCTGGCAAGCGCATGCTCAACAATGATGGATTTACGAAGTCCATCATTGGGGTATGGAGTCATTCTCGAGCGCAGGGTCGGTATGACCGTGCCATGTGGAGTTAACAAAACAAAGATGGTCCCCTGCTGCGGCTCTTCAAACAATTTTAAAAGCGCCTGCTGGGCTTCTATGGTCATGGTGGAAACGCCCACTACAAAAAGCGCGCGGCCCGTGGCCGACCTAAGCCCTGCCGCTTGCCGCAAGGCGCGCGCCTCGCCTATACCAAAAGTCTCTTCACTAACCACCCTAACGTCCGGGTCACCCTGTTTTGTAAAAGTAAAACGTGTACGCGCATCCTCTACGAGCCCTACAAGGTTTGAAAGAGGCCCTTCAAAAAGGTAGGCGTGGTGCTGCATGTACGCAGTATAGCGAAGCAAAAACCCTTTGCGAAGGAGTAGGGTTCCCGTTCATCTCTCCTTTGCAAAGGGTTTTTGAGCAGTTTACCGCTTCGCTATGATTGCTTTTTTGTAGGAGTCGAGGTGCTCGAGTGCCACCCCGGTGCCGCGCACCACGCAAAACAGCGCGTCTTCTGCCAATTGGGCTTTGACCCCGGTGCGGCGCAGAACCAGCTCGGGAAAGTTGCGCAGTTGCGAGGTGCCGCCCGTCATGGTTATGCCGCGGTCTATTATGTCGGCGGCCAACTCCGGCGGCGTTTCTTGCAGTACGTTGCGTATCGCTTTGATAATTTCGCGCAGCTCTTTGCCCATGGCGCGCACCACGTCGTTGGTCTTGAGCTCAAACTGACGCGGGAGCCCCGATACAAAGTCGCGGCCGCGTACCTGCATGGCCAGCTCGTCTTCGACCGGCACGGCGGAGCCTATTTCTATTTTTATCCGCTCGGCGGTCTTTTCGCCTATGCCGAGGTTATAGGTCTTCTTTACAAAATCGGCTATCGCGTGGTCGAGCCGGTCTCCCGCACACTTCACCGAGGTGGAGGCGACAATGCCTCCCAAGGAAATTACCGCCACGTCGGTGGTGCCGCCGCCGATGTCAACCACCATGTTGCCGCGCGCCTCTTGTATGGGAATCCCTGCACCAATGGCCGCGAGTACCGGCTCTTTAACCACATAGGCGGCGCGGGCGCCGGCGCGTATCGTCGCCTCTACCACCGCGCGCCGCTCGGTCGAGGTCACCCCGGCGGGGACCGACACCATCACCTCGGGGCGAAATAGTTGGAAGCGTCCCATTGCTTTGCGTATAAAGTAGCGCAGCATCGCCTGGGTCACGCGGTAGTCGGCAATAACACCGTCTTTAAGCGGCCGGTAGGCGATGATTTCCTCCGGCGTGCGGCCTATCATCTCCTTCGCTTCAACCCCGACCGCTAGGATGCGTTTGTCGACGTCGGAAATAGCTACCACGGAGGGCTCGTTTAAAATAACTCCCCTCCCCGGCGCGAACACCAGGGTGTTGGCGGTGCCGAGGTCAATACCGAGTTTTGGGTTAAAGAAAGACATACGGAGTGTTGCTATGGTACGCTATTTAAGCTATGCAGACAACGCTCAATTTTAATATTGAGGGCGGGAGGAAGTTGCACGGGACCATCGAGATAAACTCCTCCAAAAACGGCGCGGTGGCGCTTTTGTGCGCCTCGCTCCTTAACCGCGGCATTACCACGCTAACCCGCGTGCCAAAAATAGAAGAGGTTAACCGTCTTATAGAGGTACTGCTCTCTATTGGGGTTGGGGTGGAGTGGCACGGAAGCACCGTTACCATCACCCCGCCAAAAAAATTTACACTTGGCGCGATAGACCGCGCGGCCGCAGAGAAAACCCGCAGTATTTTGATGTTTACCGGGGCGCTGGTCCACTCGCTCGCCTCTTTCTCGCTCCCGCAGGCGGGCGGTTGCAAGCTGGGCTCTCGCACGGTGCGCCCACACCTCTTTGCGCTCCAAAAGTTTGGCGTGGCGATAAAAACCACCAGAAGCTTGTGGCGGGTTACGCGCTCGAACTTGCACCGGGGAGAGGTGGTGATGTACGAGTCCGGCGACACCGCAACCATCAATGCGCTTTTATGTGCCGCCGGAATACCGGGTAAAAGCGTCATCAAGTATGCCTCGGCAAACTACCAGGTGCAGGAGGTGTGTTTTTTCCTCCAAAAACTCGGCATACAAATAGAAGGGGTGGGCACTACGACGCTAGTGGTCAATGGCAAAAAAGTAATCAAAAAAAACGTCGCCTATTCCGTGAGCGAGGACCCGACGGATGCGATGTTTTTTCTCGCGGCGGCAATAGTGACCAACTCTTCTATCACCATACGCCGCTGCCCAATAGACTTTTTAGAGCTCGAACTTTTGGTGTTGGAAAAGATGGGCTTTTGCTACCACATACTGCGGCGCTACAAAGGTCGCGGAGGGCGCGTACATTTGGTTGATATAAAAACCTTCCCTGGCTCGCTCATTGCGGCGCCGGAAAAAATCGCCGCGCGCCCCTACCCGGGGCTCAATATGGACAATCTGCCGTTTTTTGCGGTCATCGCCACCCAAGCTAAGGGCACCACGCTTATACATGACTGGGTGTACGAAAAGCGCGCACTGTACTTTACCGAGCTCGACAAGCTGGGCGCCACCACGCTTTTGGCCGACCCGCACCGCATCTACATCACCGGCAAGACTCCGCTAAAGCCCGCCGACCTGGTGTGCCCGCCGGCATTGCGGCCTGCAACCATTTTGCTTATCGCGATGCTCGCGGCGCCCGGCCGCTCGACCCTGCGCAACGTCTACAGCATCAACCGCGGGTACGAGGGGCTCGCTTTAAAGCTTTCTTCTTTGGGGGCGCGGGTGGAGCTGGTTGAGGAGTCTCACCCGTAGGGCTACGACCGAGGGTGTGCTTTTTAGGATTTATTTCCCACCAGAACTTTTTTGAGAAATTAGACGCTTGGTCGCACACGCTTTTAAGATAGTACAGGTCTTTGGTGGGGATAGCTTGGAGTACCCGCCCCATGCGCGGCATGGTTAAGGGCAAAATGCCGTCGCGCGCGCGCGAGCGGTTGAGCGCTTGAAGAAAGTATTGCATCAGCTCGCCGCGCTCGGTGGCGCGTTCTTTTTTACTGGTGATCGCTTTGATGTGCGCCCTGATGTGCTCCACTGCTCTATTGTACCCCTTGGCGTACCTCTAGCCCGCCTATGGGCAGTAGGTTGACAAAAAACAGGCAATCGTGTAGCATACCTACTAGTAGTTGCATATTTACTTCTTTCAGGTGTCTTCGGCACCCCCCGCTCTCCGAAGGCTGCCTGACTGAAGGCCGGGGGCGCTTCACAGCGGCACTCCGGCAAAAGCGGCGCGACGTCATTCCCCCCGCGTTGCGCCTGTTTCGGCCGGTTCGCTTGTCTCCCACCCAAGCGAACCGGCCTATTTTTTTATAAAAAAATATTTTAGTATAAATAGTGTGAAAGCGACAAAAGACCCGATAGTGCAAAACGGCGAGGAGGTGCTGCGCCAAACCGCCGCCCCTATTGCAAAAAAAGACATCGCCTCGCGCGCAGTGCGCGGGCTTATCGCTCGGATGAAGAAAGTTTTAAACAAAGAGCCGCACGGCGTGGGGCTTGCGGCCTGCCAGCTGGGGGTGCCGCTCCAGCTGTTTATCATCTCCGGCCGCGCGTTTGTTGCTGACCACAAAAACCAAAAGCAAGAAAAAAAGCTCCCCCCCGACCTGGTGGTGATAAACCCGGAGTTGGTTCGCAGTTCTAAAAAACAAAAAGAGATGTCGGAGGGGTGTCTTTCGGTGCGCGGCAAGTACGGCTCCGTGGTGCGGTTTGAGAAGGTGACCATACGCGCGCTAGATGAGAGCGGAAAGCCGTTTGTATACAACGCATCGGGCCTGCCGGCGCATGTTATCCAACACGAGCTCGACCACCTCCGTGGCCAACTGTTTATCGACAAAACAAAAAAACTCGAAGAGTGGGAGGATGACCATGAGTAAACCCATGCCTCGATGTGCCTTTTTTGGGACGCCGCAGTTCGCGGTGCACGCTCTTAAAGCGCTTGAGGCGCAGGGGCTCTCGCCTGCGCTTGTGGTAACCGCGCCAGAGAGGCCGGCAGGCCGCGGGCTAAACCTCCAACCATCCCCCGCAAAAGTGTGGGCCGAGGAGCGCGAGATAGATGTACTTGAGCCCTTAAGTCTTAGGGATAAGTCTTTTGTAGCCGAGCTTGGCAATACCGACTGGGATGTGTTTGTGGTCTCGGCCTATGCCAAACTCATCCCAAAAAATATCCTTGACATCCCGCGCAAGGGCTCGCTCAACCTCCACCCATCGCTCTTGCCGAAGTTTCGCGGGCCCTCGCCGGCCGTCTCCGCCATCTTGGCAGACGAGCGCGCTACCGGCGTCTCTGTCATGCTGATGACCGAAAAGATGGACGCGGGGCCGGTTTTAGCGCAGGCCCGCATCGAGCTGGAAGAAGGTGCGGATGGGTGGCCGCCCACCGGTTCTTTTTTGGAGGAGCTCTTGGCAACCGAGGGCGGCAACCTTCTGGCGGAAATTTTGCCAGAGTGGCTCGCGGGTACCCTTACACCCGAGCCGCAGGACGAAAGCAAGGCGACGTACACACACAAGTTTAAAGACCAAGATGCTTTGGTCGACCTCATGGGCGACGCGCGCCAAAACCTCTTAAAAATCCGTGCATTCGACCAGGGCCCGCGGGCGCATTTTTTTACAAAAGACGGCAAGCGAGTACTCATCACCGACGCCCGCATAAGCGACAGTACTTTGGAAATCCTCAAGGTAATCCCCGAGGGGAAGCGGGAGATGTCGTATGAAGTGTTTGCCAAACGAGAAGCAACACAGAAGTGAAGAATGCGGAGCAAAACAAACTTTGCCGCCCTCCGGCAAAGTTTGTTTTGTGCAGTCTTAAAACCTATCGCGCAAGCCGCGTAGCATATCTTTTATAATCGCTCCGCTACGGCGCACCAGCACCAGGGCGCGCTTTTTATTGCGCCGCACCACGCGCGTAAACTCGGAGGCGGCCAAGTCTATCGCCTCGTGCATGGTATCGCCGCGCTCCTCTGCCCGGTACGTTTCGCCCCCGGCGGTGGCGGTAAACTCGGCGCGGTTCTTCTTGCCGCGCTCACCACCTAAAAACTGGAGCTCGACATCTACATGCACGGTCGAGTCCCCCGCTAAAAATTTGTCCGCCAGCTCAAGTTTGGCTTCTACATAAGCGCGCAATTCTGGAGTAATAGAGACATCGGTGCCCTTGATGTTGTAGTGCATAGCTCTTTTTATACTAATACTACTGCTTCTTTTTATAAGTTCCTATCAGCTGTGCTTGCGCCAGGACACTGCCCTGTATTGCGGAAAGCACCTTGGGTTTTGAGGCGCCCGGCGCGAGCCCGAGCGTTGTTTTAAGTGCATAGAGTACAAATTCTTGGTTTTGTCGCCGTCGCAGGTGTACCGGGCTGGGATAGCCCCGCCCTCGGTAAATGCACTGTTCGTAAGCTCCATACCAGTAGTATACCCGTTTGCCTGCTGTTTTGGTGCAGGGCGGCCAGCATACCACCACACTGCGGCAAACAGCGCCACAAGTACCACGAAAGTCGGCAGTGCGGCATACCTCATACATTCAAGTATACAAAAAGCGGCCGCCCGGGTGGCGGGCGACCGCGAAAGTTGTGCGGGATAGCGGTCCGCCAGCCGGCGGACTTAGCCTGCCCTGCGGAAGGTCTTGCTTTCCCACTCGGAGAGCGCATTTCTGGCCGACCCCAATGCACCGCTGAACAGCCTTTCGGCAAGTGCAACAACCATGGCCTCGGCCTCTTGCGGACTTTCTGCCTGGGCGGTCAGCTCCTTGTAGAGCTGGTCGGCAATCATCCGCGCCCCCTCCTCAAACGAGGGGTCAAAGGGGCGGCCTTGCTGCCGCTCTATGCCCCCCTTAGCCAAAAGGTGCGCAAGCTGCCCAAGTGCCTCTGCAGGGCTCACGTGCCCCTGGAAGGACACAAAATCGTAAGCTTCTTCCAAGGCCCCCTCAACAGCGTGCTGGCGCGCGGCGCCGCGCTCCATCCATGCGTCATGGTCAAAGTCAGACATGCTCTCCTCCTTTCTAGCTGATGCAGTCTTAAAATACTATATCACATTATATAAAATTTGTCAGACCTCCGTGGGGCGAGGGGTGCGTGTTTCAGCATCTAGTACCCTATTGGTGCCGGCATGTCCAAAAGGTCCTTCACCTTTCGCACATAATTTGCGGGGGTATCGGTCGTGCAGTCGGTTTGTACCGCGCCATTGCGGAAAAGAAATACCCCTCCAAGTTTGTTATCGAGGATAAATTGCCGCGTGTCGTACATAAGGTTTTCGTCGTCGCTCATGTCGGCGACAACAAACATTTTCTTTTTCTGCCACGAGGTGGGGGTACCGTTTGCCGCAAGCTGCATTTGGGCAGTAAGGCGGTTGACAACGGTGTCGGTGCGGTTGTTGCACTGCCCGCCAGGAAAGAGCCAAAGCGACACATGGTCGAATTTTTTAAGCAAGAGCGGCCCCAGCGCGCTTACTCCGGAGGTATTGTTACCCCACGCACCCCACGAATTGACCATGATGGCCAGCCGCGTGTTGGGGCTTAATGTATTTATAGCGCTGGTATAGTTGTTGAAAAAGGTGCGCGTCTGCGCCGTGGTTCGATCATCTTGCACCTCCCAGTCAAGCCAGATACCCGCAATATACTGCGTGAGGGATCCGTCGAACGCCTCGGGGGGGATGTAGCAGGTGTCCCCCACCCAGGGTTGCGTCCGGTTGACACTCTCGGTCATATACTGGTCGAGCCGAGCCCGACTACCCACAAAGGCAATTTTTGACGAGGTACTCTGCAGGAGCGCGGCTTGAGACTGCATGTCAGTGTCATAGGAAGCGAGCGTGAGTCCGGCCGCAGAAAGGCGGTTTTTGATTTGAGACTGCGGCTCGCCCAGGGCCGAAAGTGTTTGAGAGAGGGTGCAGGTATCTGCTTTGGCGAGAGAGGCGAAGAAAGCGCGGTACATTATCCCATTTACGTTCATAGGATTTCCTTCTACGTTATTGCCCGTACAAACCGCAGAGTTGGTGTCTGTAGCATGGCAACGGTTACCCCATATGGTCCAGAATTTTTTAACCCCGCCCACGGTGCCCCCCGGGGTACGCTGAAATGCGCTGGGTGAGCGAGAAAATCCGATCGTGGCTGGGTAGAGATAGTCAGGGTCATTTACAGACTTAGGTATGTTGTTCTGGAAAACGACAAGCCCGTTGTTGGCTGGGGACGAGTAGAGCGCCGACTCGTCCCAACAGTGTGGAAGTGCGGGGAGCCCCGGAATATTGTCGTCCGATGCGCCATTTGCGTATGTACACTGGTTGATGGTGTAGGAGTATGTGGTAACCCCAGAGTCTCCGTATGCATTACACCCTATAGCTTTAAGCTCTCTGGGGACTGGCTGGGCAGCAGTGGCAGAAGAGCGATAGTAAACCACACTTACACCGCCATCGTAGTGAATACCGGAAGTGCAGGTAGGGTTGATACCGTCGAGCGTGTAGCGGATAAACCCAGCCCGAGACGATGCAAGAGTGACTGTTTGGGTATCTGTGTACGTGCTTGGGGCTGGCGTAACTTGTATCTTGCCTGGGGGAATTTCGATAATGTAGCTATAGAGCATGGAGGCCGAGGTTCCATCGGGGTAGCAGGCAATGGTGTTGAGTGTGCGGCTCACCCCAATATTGAAAGGTCCTGTGTAGAGGGTACCGGTTGAACAGGTGATAGAGTTGCTGGTACCCCGCCAGCGTATCTGTGAAGCTTCGGGGGCGGAGAGCGTAATGGTGACTACGGAGGTGTACGTACCCGGTGCAGGGGAAATGGATGGAGGTAGAATATTCGTGGTACCAGAGGCAAAAGGAGCATTGGTAAACGTAGTAAAAAAGACTGTACTCACAGCGAGCACAACAAAGGCCAAGAGAATACTGCGAGCATCCGTTGATAAAAAAGAAGGGCCACGTTCCTTAAGAGTATTCATCTCACGATTATGACATGCCAGAGCGGCCTGTATAGGTATTGAAGTGTAGAGCGGTGTAAAAAATAAAAGGAGCGGCCCGGGAGTAAACTCCCGAACCGCCCCTGAACTTACACCCTTTCGGATGCAAACTGCCGCCGGCCGGCTAGGCCTTGAGAGCCGTGACGTTGTAGCCGAAGCTCTCGGCCAGAGCCACCGCCAGCATCTCGGTGTCGCCCAGCGGCATCGACAGCGTGTGGCCGTCGGCGCCCTGGATCACGGCCGTGCCACCGACCTTGGCGAAGCGCCCGCTGTTGATCGTCTTGCCGTCGCGGGTGGTGCCGTGGGCATCCTGCCAGCCGCGGATCGAATCGATCGGGATGAGACCGGTGTTGTAAGCGTCGATGTTGACGGGGACGGTCTTGGCGCGGTGGCGAGTGCTCGGCGAGAAGGAACGATTGCTGTTCATAAATGAACCTCCGTTTGTGTGTATTCGCTCCCCTGCCCTGCAAAAAGGGCTAGGGACAGCGAAATCGGCCACCATTGGCCGACCAGAGGAGCTTAGCATAGGCCAATTTTGGTGTCAAGCTCCGCGGGTAGGACTCGACCTAGAGCTTTGTGACTCCGGCCACATTCTTGATATGACAAAATCCATAAAATTAGGTATAGTTTTTTTGTTCGACATATTCCGCGGTAGCTCAATGGTAGAGCAGCTCCCTGTCAGCAGGCAGCCTCCCACAGGAATGTGGGTTGCAAACGAGGTGAATTCGGGGAAATCCTAAGCTTTGTCGAAGGACAATCCCGAGCCAAGCTCCAGATTTTGGAGAAGGTGTAGAGACTATCCCGCAAGGGAGTACTCTCAAAAAGAGGAAGCCCCTCGCATCCAGAACGGATGATGATATAGTCCACGCCCGCAGTAATGTGGGGAAACGTGTAAGGAGTTGGTTGTAGGTTCGAGTCCTACCCGCGGAGCCCAGTCCCCCGACCCCCGTCTGGGTAACCTCTCGGTTTCCCAACATCTCGCTACGCTCAATCCTTCCTCCACGAGGGACTAGGCGTCTTTTGCTCTGCAAAAGCCGAGGGTAGGACGAGAACGAGGGGTGGGTCGGAGGGGAAACTATAGTGTCCCCTCCGTGGAGGAAATTATTCAAAACCGTGGGTTTTGAAAGCGCAGTCTCGTTATAGCGGGACGAGCAGTGAGTACTCCTACCCGCGGAGCCCAGATAACCCTTTGCGACGGCAAAGGGTTATCTGGGCTCATCTATACGAATTGGCTCGTACCTATTTTACCCTAAACCCCTAGTCGCGCGCTCCGCGCGCGTGGTGGCTTTGTACCGCATCGTACGTCCCGATTTCCGTGCTGACTCTCTCGGGCGCGAGTACGCCGCGCCCTCGACCCCGCCCCGCCGCTTTCCATTCTTTCTTATTTTCGCGGGGGGGGGAATGCAAAACTGAATGGCAGCGGGGACGGGGACCCGAAAAATCCCCGATTTTTGGCGTAGTTGACAGAAATTATTAGGAATCGTATAATACATTGAGTTCTTTGAGAAAATCCCTTATTTGCCGTGGCAGAAAGCCCTTGAAAACAATCGAGTTTTTTCTGCTATGGCAAACCGAGGTCAGCTCGGAGCCCAATGGCCCGCAACACGTTCCGAGAGGAACACGTTGCATAACGGAGTGAACACGTCATGACTGACAGGTTCATCATGTCTAGCCGCCAAGCGGCAGAACTCGACCATGCGCTTGAGCGCAACGGTTGGACGTCTGCGGACGTCAAAACGGCGACGAAGGGCAATACCCTTGCTCAATTCCGCAAGGTGTTGCTCGGGACTGCTACGGTCGTCGACAATCCTGTGACGAAAAAGAAGCAGTCGAAGCTTCTCGTCTCCGACGGCCACTATGCCGTCGTCGAAGTCGGCGAGCGGCACGATCCGGGCAGTTTGTGGCAGACTCGCCCGGGTCTCTACGTGTACGACGACTTTCGGAATCGAATCGTCGCGGCCGCCAAGCCGACCGAGACGGGAGCGAAGTTCAAGAAACTCCCGCGTTTCAAGCTCGGCCGCAATGCGACTGGTGAGGAACTGAAAGGTGCACGTCCGAATGGGATTTGGACGGCGACCGATTTCTGTCCGTGGCTTGCCGCGAAGCTTGCGAAGCAAGCAGGTGGCAAGGACGGGGAATTCCTCAACAACGGCTGGGCCAACCTCTTCTTGGTCGAAGGGGTAAACGGCGAGGTCTTCGTCGTCGTCGTGGGCTGGTTCGGCGGCGAGTGGATCGTCGACGCGTGGCGGCTCGACGACGACTGGCCCGGTGGCAGCCAGTTCGGCTCCCGCAACTGACCGATTGCAACTTTGTGCGCTCGCCGGTGGCGGGCGCATTGACCCCTTGGATACTTTGGCCCTGTGCCGGAGTCCAAGGGGTTTTCGTTTGATATACTGAAATTGAAATTTCTGGCGGCGTTCCGATAACAGGGACAATAACGGGATAACGGGGACAGGCACAGTTAAATAAGCAAGAGTGTGGTATAGTTAAAAGGATTATACATTAAGCGATTTTTTATGATGGGTTATAGCTGGTCAATGATGGGAGGCGCGGGTATTTTTGGTTCTCTTATTGCAATCGTAATATTCGTGAACCTCGTTCTCGTCGGCATCTGGCTCTGGCAGCAGATCTCAAAGAAGTGACTACTTTAAACGAAACAGAGCGGCAAAAGCCGCTCTGTTTCGTTTTATGGATGGCCAAAGAATATCATTCCCCGTACCAACTTGTGAGCCACCCGCGCATCATGTCGATTTCTCGCGACTGCGATGTGATGATGTTGTCAGAAAGCTCCTTCATTTCTGAACGCTGTGTAGAAGCTTGGAGCATTTGTGCCATCATGATGGCCATCTCGTGATGCGGGATCATCTGCTCGATGAACTCACGATCAAACTCTGAAGTAGAAACACCTGCGAGTACTGCCGTGTCGCCACTCATACCGTCCATGTGCATCATACCCATACCGCCTTCTGGTGGCGCAGAGCCGAACCATGATTGATACCACGAACGCATGTCTCGATTTTCGCTCTCCTGAGCTTCAATAATGCCATTTGCCAGCGAGAGTATCTCGGGACGCTTTGAGCGTTCCAGGGCGACCTTAGCCATTTTTATCGCTCCCTCATGGTGTGGAATCATCTGGACAATAAAGTGCTGATCGATCGGATTATTGCCCCAGACCAGGTATCCACCAAGAAGACCGAGTACAAGAGCTACGACACCTACTGCGATACTACTCGTATTCATGAGCGGAATATACCATATTTTGGAAATAGGGTCAGACCCCATCCCCTAGGGGTACTCTGTCAAAACAGTCGGGGAACCTTTAGTCTTTAAGTACTACCCTATGGATTGATGGGAGGAGGGTCTGGTATTATTACAACAATGACAAACCTATTTATACTCGCCGGTATACTACTATTTATCGCCATTGCGGTGGCGTTATTTTCAGGAAAGTTCGAAAATATAAACGGGGAAAAGGCGCAGTATCAATACAGAAGGAAAAACTTCTTTCTTACTCGAGCAGAGCATGAATGCTATGACGCTTTCGTCGAGGCGGTTGGTGCGGAGTATCGCATTTTCGCACAGGTGCATCTACCTACTCTAGTTGACCACACAATTCGAGGGCAGGATTGGCGTGCCGCTCTGGCACACATAAACCGGAAGTCTGTTGATTTCGTGCTTTGTGACAAAGCGTATCTCTCACCAAAGCTAGCTATCGAGCTGGATGATAAATCACACGAGCGTCCGGATCGGCAGGAACGTGATCGTGAAGTGGAGCGTATCCTGCGTGAAGCCGGTGTGCCACTCTTGAGACTGGAAAATCACGGCAATTTTAATCCAAGCGAATTAGCTCAACAAATCAAAGAAACCCTTAACCCCAAATAACATCCCTATAAACTGGAGTATGTAAGGATATTGAAAAAACAAATATATGCGTATAAATAATTTTTTCAAATCAGTAATTGCCATTGGCGTTTCGCTGGGAGCAGGAGTGATCGGCTCATTCTTTACCACACCGGCAGTTCAATCCAGTTGGTATCTGGAACTTATTAAACCGGCTCTCAATCCTCCGACGTGGATGTTCGGTCCGGTCTGGACGACACTATTTGCGCTTATGGGCATTTCTCTTTTTCTTGTCTGGAAACAACATCCTTACATACTTGAGAATGTAAGGATGTTACGAGTGTGGAGATGGGCGATCGCGCTATTTTTTATTCAGCTGGTACTCAACACCCTTTGGTCGATTATCTTTTTTGGTCTGCATAGCCCCGGCGGTGCGCTTGTTGAGATCGTGTTCCTTTGGCTTGCTATCCTCGCCACAATCATTGCATTTTATAAAATCTCCCGGCCGGCCGCGTGGCTCTTGGTGCCGTATATCCTTTGGGTCAGCTTTGCCGCTTATTTAAACTATGCCATTTGGTCGCTGAATTAAATCCAATTAAGCAAACAGACTTCGGTATAATTTCTTAACATCGTTCGAGTTAATCAAATCGTTCCAAAGGTTCAAATTTGGTCAAACCGGTGGGTAGTGGTGGCAACTGGTGATAGTGTGATGTACCCTAGGCACAAATCTCTCCACAGGGGCAAATAGCTGGCAAATCGGGGTGCATTTACCAGTAATTCACTATCTTAAACGGCGAGATATTGCCGGGAATCTGCCAAATGGCGGTTCGGAATGCATGAAGCGCGCGGAGCTCGTAAAAGTCGTTATTTTAATAGGGCCATTTTGAGTACCCGCGGATAAGACTCGAACTCTTGACTTGTTTATATATCTAATATATATTACCTACAGATAATCTTTTCAGTCAATTCATTTCATAGAGGAGCTAGCAATGCCGACCACAGACGATATCAAAAAATTCTGCGAAAGCATCGACTTCGATTTATTGAAAAAGGCGAGGCGGAAAGAGTCTCTGACACCCGGCGAGCGCATCAAGGTACTTGCCGCACTCGCGTCGCCGACTCCATATATTAACGGTGGCAAGGTAGATGTGATGCGCAACCCCATCTTCGATCTTTCTTCAGTCGAAATTGCAAATATGTCTCGCGATAGAGGTTTCGCTGCAGCAGGCTACACGCCCGCAGCAATTGACTACATCCTACATCACTGAAATGCCCGCCCAACAAACCGCACCGTCCACAACGCGAACCCGTTGGAGGACGGTTTCGCTTTTTACGCCAGCAAACAGGTTCGAACTTCGTAGGGCAGGCAGGGCAACTTTATTCAATCATGCGAGTTGTAAAGGAATATTGACTAAAAATCCAATTATAAACGATGGATAGAAAGGCATCGACCCCATAAACAACATCCTTACAAACTTGAGAATGTAAGGATGTTGTGTGTTTGGAAATTGGCGATTGTTTCCCTGGAATTTAGCGAGTACTGACTAGCTTTTGGTACAGGCCGCCAAAGTATGAGGATTTTTGCCATCTGCGGCCGGCCATTTGTGCCGGTATAACATCTGCCAGTTCCCTGCCCCATAGGTCGACCGCGTAGGGCTCGAGTCTGGCGAGAAAAAGGTAAATTAAAAAACGCACCGGGTGCCATTTGGCCGGCTGTGCGTAGTCGACTATCACCAACTTGCCTCCTGGTTTTAGCACGCGCAGAGCCTCGCTCACGGATTTTTCTCTATATGCCTGCGGCTCTTCGTGCAGCAAAAAAAATAGCAGTACCCTGTCGTAGCTCTGGTCGGGCAGAGCGAGGGCCGTAGCGTCCATAAGGAGCGTCTGCGCATGCATCTCGGGCGTCATTTTCCTGCGCAGATTGTCTAGCTGGACCTCTAGTATGTCTATAACATCGAGTGAACCGCCGTTTTTTGCGGCGCGTGCCGCCAGGCGGGGCGAGAGGTCTCCATAACAGCACGACATTTGCAGGGTGCGCCCGGCCAGATCGTCGCCAAACTCGTCGAGCACGGCATTGCGTAGTGTTACGTAGTTGCCAAAAAGGATGAAGTTGATAAGCCACTGGCGCTCAAAAAAACGTACTGCAGAGGGGCGCACATACGCCCACCAGTAAGTCTCCTCAAGATAGTCTGGTATTGGTGGGGCTATCTTGTGGGACATAGTTATAAAAAAAATACCCAGATACACTCAACAATAGCACGGTGGCCAGACCGAGTGGATTTTTTTATCAACATCAGGCATACTAGCGGCAGACAGACCCGAGGGAGTGTTTGGCATAGTAAGCCGCGCAAGGGGTCACCCATCCTTTTGTGCGGAGATGAGGTGCCAAGCACACTTCTTTTAGACGACCGCGGTGGAAGTGATCTCCCCACCGCTCTTCGTTTAGACAGAAGAACCCCCGGTTGCCGCTCGGGAGCGCGCGAGCTCTGGTGCCTTATACGCTGGAGGCACACCAAAGCTATCGCCCCCCGAGCGGCACTTTTACACCACCCCTAGCCGGGTGGTGTTTTTACTCACCGACCAAAAGCTACTTTTTGTTGCCCAAAATCTTAAACATCTTGGTGCTACAGGTTGCACAGGTGCCAGACATAGCGCGACGGCCCCCCTTCATCTCAACTTCTTTTGGGTCAACCATTTCCTTCTTCTCGCGGCACTTAACACAATATGCAATTTCCTTTTCCATATCGTTACGTTAGTAGTACGTACAAATTAATAAAATAAGCCTCCTCTTCTATTCTATGGCTAAAATAGGCATATAAGAAGAGTGGTGGGGACAACCCCCACAAAGGCACTATACCATGCGCTCTAGCCCTCTGCCTGCCACCCAGACCGCGAACACTGCCAGTAGAGCACCAACCGCAATATCCAGAGGGTAGTGTAAACCGGCCGCCATGCGCGCGATGCCTATGCACAAGGTAAGCACCCACAGCAGGAGCCCCACGCGCCGGTTTGCCAAAAACGCCACGGATGCAAAAATACCCGCCGCTAGTGTGTGGTCGGACGGAAAAGTATTACCCACCGCGTGCGGTACAAGCGGCTCAAACCCTTCTGTGGCAAAGGGCTGCGCGTGCGAGTAAAAGAGGCCTGCCAAGCGGGCTAACGCGTAGCCAAGCGGGAGCGACACCGCCAGGAGCCAAAGTAGGCGCCGGCGGCCCTCTGCCTTCCACACCACTGCCAAAACCCCCACCAGTGCAACCAGCACTACTAGATATGTGGCGGCAAAAATAATGAGAGTGTCCATACACTTAATACTACTACGAGCGCACGTCGGTATATCCTTTAGTATATGGCCTGTCCAATATACTTACCCATATAAAATTAGCAGCGTAGCGGATACCCATACGCACAATACCCTCGTGTGCGA
Organism: Patescibacteria group bacterium; assembly: GCA_016176685.1. GTDB lineage: Bacteria > Patescibacteriota > Minisyncoccia > Phycocordibacterales > SBAW01 > GWA1-54-10. Next base: position 95,192 of record JACOWS010000002.1, read on the forward strand.
GTCGCCGACCCGAGGTATACATAGGGAGCTTCCAGGTCCAGCGCACCTCGCCCACCTGCCCCAAGCGCTTGGCGATGTCGGTATCTTCGCCATAAAACGCAATGCGAGTATCAAAACCGCCTATAGTATCAAGCGCCTCGCGGCGCACCACATAGTTGCCACCCTGAAGCATCGCTCCGAGGTGCAGTACATAGTGCGCGACAAAGTAAAACAGGTAGCCGACTGCATAAAATAATTTTACCAGTGCGCGCTTGGGTAAAGATAGGTCCTTATATATATATGGTCCCGACAGCGCAACCAGATGAGGGTTGTTCTCAAAAACGTCAAGTACCGTGTCGACCCAGCCCAAGGGCAGTTGGGTATCGGCATCTATATGTGCCTCAAGCTCGCCCACCGCCGCACTGTGGCCGGTGTGGCGTGCCTGTACAAGACCCTTTTTCGGTTCGTCCACCACTTTGACCCCGGGGAAGCTTAGTACTATTTCTTTGGTGCGGTCGGTTGATGCGTTGTTTATGACAATAATTTCCGCGTCATAACTACCCCGCGCCAGCTCGCGCCCTACCGACTCAAGGCACCGGGCAATAAGCGCCTCTTCATTATACGCCGGGATAACAAAACTAAGCTTCATTTCTAACAAGCCTATCACAATTCTTCAGCCACGATACCACAATAATACTGCTAAACCTTATTATCCACGACCGTTGTAACTAAGGTTAACGACTAAAGACCGAACCACTGTCGCAACTTCTGATCGTTCTCTATCCCTTCTGCTATAAGATATATAACTCCACCACCAAGTCGTAAATCCACTCTCAAAAAAGCAACGAGCTCTTCGCAGTCAAATGGACATATCCATACACTATTTTGAATACGCCGGAATCCCGCCTTTTGTAAAGCGAGGCGTAATTTGTCACGCATTAGCCGGCGACTTTCCCAAATATCAAACATGACTATCCTCCACTTTCCATCCCACGTTTTTGGAACGCGTATGCGAATATGCTCGGCCGCATGCAACTTTTCTGCATGCGCCATTCCCTTTTCAGTAAGAGTGGCCGACCAGCCCTGCACGCCTTTCTTCCATTGTACCAGGCCTTTTTGCTCGAGCCGGCGAACGGCCTGCCTTAGCCGCCGTGTCAGCGTTCCTCTCGTAGATTCTGGGAAAAGATGTTTGCGTAGAACCGCCTCAGGGGCAAGGGCGGCACGCGCGTTTCGGGCAGTTAAACGAAAAATAGCCAGCGTGATTTTTTGTTGGATTTTCTCCCGTCGCGCGCGCTGTGCTATTTTTTCTTCCAGTTTTTCCATGAACCTTAGTATACACGACCGTTACACTTATGGTTAGTTTAATAAAATATACAAACATGGCATATCTATAAAATAAAGTGAGCGCGCAGTGGTAAGCTACGCGCCCGAGAAAAACCTGGAACAGGGCTCGATTATCGCAGGGCCCACCAAGAAAACCCGGCGAGTATTGCGGCCACGCCGCCGACCGGCGCCAGAGTTCCCACATCCAGCACCCCGTGGTAGGGGAACCACGTGGCACCCGACAGTTTCATCGGCGCATGCACACCGATGACCACGTGCACCCACAGCCATGCGGCCGTGAGGTATACCCAGAATGGATCCGGGTGTGGGGTAGCGAGATAGAAGAGGCCTATTATTGCAAAAGCCGCTCCCATATACACCACGTGCTCCCACCCGGCCGGGGTGAGGTGCCCTCCGTAGGTCTGCGCCTCGGGGAACTTTAAGCCGCCTTGGATGTAGGTCCAGTGCATCACCGCGCTGAAGACCAGCGCAATGATGCCGATGACCGCAATCTGCTTGAGGCCCCACCCCGCCCCATACTTGGCCACCAGAGTGGCCAGGAGGATGGGGAGAATAAAGTCTAGATAGGCTGCGGCCCAGTGGCCGAGTAAGGGGATACCCTTCTGGAACCCCGCCCCTTTGCTCTGCATCTGCGCGACCGTGAGCATGTTGTCACGGTCGGCAAAAATATAACTGGCGAGGACCAGGACGGCGAACCACCCGTAGACCTCCACCCAAATAACCCAACTTGTGGGCATTGCTGTCTCCTCCTCTGAATTTTAAAGGTTTCACCTATGAATATTATATCACAAATTATTTATATAAGTCAATGGTTAGAAAAGTTACAAAATAAGCGTAAAATAGCGGGATGCGCATCTCTTTTTTTGCCGACAATTTTTACCCGGAACTCTCCGGGATCCCCGACTCTATCCTCATAACCGGCAAAGAGCTCGTGCAACGCGGTCATCAGGTGTGCTACGTGGCGCCGCACTATGGCGCGCGCGATTACGAAGTAGTCGCGCGCGCACTGCCCCAGAGGCCGGAGTACCTCGAGGGTATGCCGGTTTTCCGGCTTCCTTCGATACCGCTTCTGCGTTCGCCTACCGGACAATCGCGTATCGCGCTCCCTACCGGACGCTCCTTTTCTTTTTTGCACGCGTTCAAACCCGACATACTCCATACACACAGCCCTTACGGCGCAGGGCTCGAGGCCCTGCGTGCGGCGAAGATGTTACGCGTGCCGCTTGTAGGGACAAACCATACGCCGGTTGAAGAATTTTATCGTTTTGCACCAAACATCGCGCGGCGGCTGGACGCATGGTATTACAACCATTGTGCCCTCATCACCACGCCCTATCAGGGACTCGTCTCCCGCATGCAAGAGAAGGGTTTTAAACGCCCAGGCCGGGCAATGCCCAACCCGTTGGAGTTGTCGCTTTTTTATCCTGCAAGAAACGAAGAAGAAAGGGAGCATTTGCGTGCAGAAATGGGGCTTTCTGGACCGGTTGTCATATACTCCGGCAGGCTCGCGAGTGAAAAGCGTGTTGATGTTTTGCTCCACGCGATCAAATTATTGGTCCCAAAGTTCCCTTCCCTCACGCTCCTTGTAACGGGGCTCGGGATTGAGGCCCATTCTCTGCATACGTTGGCGCAAGAGCTTGATATAGAGGGGCGCGTGCGCTTTACCGGGTTTGTACCGCAAGACGAGCTGGCGCGCTACTATCGCGCTGCGGACGTCTTTGCCATCATGTCTACAGCCGACAGCCAGTCACTCTCTCTTATGCAAGCATATGCAACCGGCATACCGGCCGTGTGCGCGGACAGCCGCGGACTCCATGACTACACGCCGAGCGACTGCGGATTTTTGGTAGAGCCGGGCAACCACCACACCTTGGCAGGAAAATTGAAACTTCTTTTAAACGACTCCGCCTTGCGCGAGCGCATGGGTAAGGCGGCGGCGACTTTCGTTAAAACATTCTCCCCCGAAAAAATCGTAACGGAGTGGGAGAAAATCTACCGCGACGCTATTGTCCGAAATCTTTCTTTAAAAACTGCGAGCGTACAGAGTGGGTAATAAGATAGTAGATGCCGAATACGACCGCGGTGGCGGCGATCAATATTTCCACCCGCACAAGCGTGCTTTCGACGGTCGCAAAGTATCCGCCGAAAAAGTATCCAAGCCCTATCAAAACCGTGTATTGGAAGACGGCGAGGATTGCGCTGTATCGCCAAAAAATCTTAAACGGCAAGTGTACCAATCCTGCGCTGATGAGAAGCGGGGTCGAGAGTCCGTACGCAAACTTGGTGATAGCCATAGCTTTGAACGGATGTGAGTGCCAAAGACCCCGTACCATTTCGAAATGCTCGGGAGTTATGCGCAGTTTAGGGCCAACCCTTTCGATGAGCGATTTTTTCTTTCCCCACCGTCCGAAAAAATAATAACCAATGTCGGGAAGTACGTCGGCAAGCACCAGCGTCACAAAGAGCGGCAGTGGGTGGAAGTACCCGAGCGGCACCAAGGACCCCGTGATGAAGCCGAGCATCGGGCCCTCGAGGCTCGCCAAGGGAAAGAGTATGAGGTAGCGGTATTGCTCGAGGAGCGCGATAATTGTGGCAAGTTCCATATGCTCTAGTAGTATTAGTATATAACGGTATGCCCCCGCACAAGACCCTTGAGCAAGAAATGACTATAGAGGTCTGGCACGTGCGCCTGTGGCGGCGCTATCAGGAAAGCTGGTTTGACAAGTCTTTTCGCTTCTCTGCGCCGTTCGCGCTTTTGTTTTTTACGTTGTCGATAGTTGCTAACTACTACGCGGGTATATACGCCACCAGCCGTGCGAGTAACTATGTGGAGGATATTGTGCTTTCTAACATTCCTGCTCTTGATGTAGATATTTTCTTTGTGTATGGAGCCGTACTGCTTGTCGCTGTTATTTTTTGGCTCTGCTTTGAAAACCCCAAGCGTATCCCTTTCTTACTTCACTCTCTCACGCTGTTCATATTTATACGTGCAGCATTTGTCTCCATGACCCACCTCGGCCCCTTTCCGACCGCAATACTCGTAGACGACGTACAGATTTTTTTCAGCAAATATTTTCTTTTCGGCGGAGATTTATTTTTTTCTGGGCACACGGGGATCCCCTTTCTTATGGCTCTTATGTTCTGGCACCGCCCGATGCTGCGATACTTGTTTCTTGCGTGGTCGGTATTCTTCGGCGTTATTGTGCTACTGGGCCACCTGCACTACACAATAGATGTGGCTTCGGCGTTTTTTATCACCTACGGCATTTACCACTTGGCACTGTGGATATTCCCCCGCGAACGCGCGCTATTTTTGTCCGACCGATGAGCAGTTTTCCACCTGCCGGGTATACTCTTTTCAACTTTTGCCGTGTACTAACTGCCCCTCTTGTATATATCGTCAAGTCGCACGATATCGTCTTCGCCAAGGTAGCTCCCTGTTTGTACCTCCACTAACTCTAGTTGGATTTTGCCGGGGTTGCCGAGGCGGTGTAGAGCCCCCATCGGTACATATATGGACTCGTTTTCGTGCAGCAGTCTTTTTTCTTCATTGACGGTTGCTTCTGCCACACCGCGCACCACCACCCAATGCTCGGAGCGGTGCAGGTGTTTTTGGAGTGAAAGTATCTCACCCGGCAAAACGACGATGCGCTTTACATGGAAACGGTCACCGATGTCACGCGGCTGTGTTCGCGCGCCTCTTTGTGGCCGGCATCGTGGAGGGCACCGACGAGTTTTTTTACATCTTCGGCGCGGTCCCGCGACGCCACCATGACCGCGTCTTGCGTCGTTATGACCACAAGGTCTTTTACGCCCAGCAGTGCGGTTACCCGCTCGGCATGCACCAGGGAGTTCTCCGTATCAAGTAGCACCGCGGCGCCGCGCACCGCATTGCCGAGCGGGTCCTTATCGACACTTTGATACATCCCCTCCCAGCTGCCGATGTCCGACCAGCGAAAACGGCCTTCCACCACCGCGGCTTTGGAAGTTCGCTCCATAACCGCGTAATCAACGGACTTCTGCGGGGCGCGCGCAAACGCCGCCGGCTCAAGGCGCGTGAATCCAAGGTCAGATTTTGCGTGCGTTACGGCCTGTTCCACTTCTTTAAACATCTGCGGCTCATAGCGCGCGACTTCTTGTAAAAATACATCCGCTCTAAAGAGAAAATTCCCAGAATTCCATAAAAACCCGCTTTCCAGGTAGTATTGCGCGGTTTCTCTGTCCGGTTTTTCTACAAATGTAGAGACAACAAAAACATCGGGGACATCCAGAACCTCGCCTTGGCGTATGTATCCGTAGCTGGTCTTGGGCTCTGTGGGGCGGATGCCGAACAGCACGATGCTGCCGTCCTCTGCCGCCCGTCTCCCCGTGATACACGCTTTATGAAATAATTCCGTATCGGGAATAAGCTGATCCGCGGCTAGCACCAACACAAGCGCTTTTGGGTTTTGCCGCGCCGCCAAGAATGTTCCGGCGAGTATCGCGGGTCCGGAATCCCGTCGCACGGGTTCGAGAACTATGGTGGGAGAGACACCCTCCTCCTGCGCCTGCTGCCGTACAAAAAAACGAAAGGATTCGGATGTCAACACTATCGGTGTGGAAAAAAGATTTGGGTCGCTTACCCTACTCAACGTCTGCTGAAAAGTGGATTTTTCCCCAAACAGGGGTAAAAACTGCTTCGGCATCGTGTCGCGGGATACAGGCCAGAGCCTGGTGCCGCTGCCGCCGGTCAGTAGTATCGGTATGATGGGCGTTTCCATTGCACCTTTTTGCCTCTAAGGAGGCCTATATAATACGCGCGCAGTGTAGCAGAGGTCTCAAGAAAAGTCATGCATGCGACTTTGTACTAAGGCGGGTTTTATACCCAACCAAAAAAATATTTTTGCAGTATTCTGTATTACAATAGGTGTATGGGTGAAATCTCACATCATCTTAAGGAGGTGCGTCCGTGGGGCTACTTCGAGCGCTTTACGCTTAACGAACCTTGCACGGTAAAAATAATCACCCTCGACCCCGACCAGGAACTTTCCCTGCAGCAACATGAACACCGCGACGAAGAGTGGCGCATACTGCATGGATCCGGCACCGTAAGCATAAACGGTGTTGATACGGCCGTAGGACCTGGGGGCGAATTTAAGGTGCTGCGCGGAGAGCGTCACCGCGTTGCAAGCGGCTCTGACGGACTAGTATTCCTTGAGATATCGTTCGGACAGTTTGATGAAAAGGACATTACCCGACTAGAGGATAAATACGGGAGGAAATGAACACGGGACATGCAATACTAGCCGCGGCCACAGCGCTTTCCACCGAGGCGGCTGGTGTTTTACTTGCGTTGTGTTTACTTGTTGTCGGGTTTATAGTTTTGCTCCTGTTTTGGTTTTTTGAGACTCGGCGGCCGCTTGTACTTACCCGCACGGCAGAAAACCCCGTCCTTGGGCCAAACCCTTCTAGTTGGTGGGAGTCTGCCGCTGTTTTTAACCCCGCCGCGGTCGTACATGACGGCCGCGTGCACCTGTTTTACCGCGCATTGGGGCAAGATGGCATATCGCGCATCGGACACGCCAGTAGCCTCGACGGCATCCATTTTGACGAGCGCTCACCCGACCCGGTGTATGACTGGGGAATGTTCAATGCCACACAGGCCAGAAACCTCGGCAGGCAACCATACCGACCACTTTCCTACCGCACAGACCTCTATGCCTCCGGCGGCGGCTGGGGCGGGTGCGAAGACCCGCGCGCGGTCAAGATAGGCGGGAAAGTCTATATGACCTTCGGTATTTTTGGCGGGTGGCAGTCTCTGCGTTTGGCAGTCACTTCACTTGCGCTTGGAGACTTTTCAAAACGAGCGTGGGCGTGGGCACGGCATATTACCATATCTCCGCAGAACGAAACGCACAAAAACTGGGTACTCTTTCCGGAAAAAATCGGCGGCCAATTTGCCATTTTACACGCACTTACCCCGCAGGTACTGGTCGACTATGTCGACTCGCTTGAGAACCTTGCCGACAATCCTATACGAAGCAATAACAATCGGGTCGGTTTTTCAAACGGCTGGGACTCATTTGTGCGCGGTGCCGCGGCCCCGCCAATAAAAACTCCCTATGGGTGGCTGCTCTTTTACCACGGGATGGACCCCGCGCGCGAGCCCCATATCGGCTACAAGGTGGGGGCGCTTCTGCTAGACCTCAACGACCCGACCAAAATTTTATACCGCTCACAGGAACCCGTACTGACACCGGCACAGTGGTACGAGCATGACTGGAAGCCGAATGTAGTATACGCCTCCGGGGCGGTGGTATGGGGTGAGGATGTGGTGGTGTACTACGGCGGCGGCGACAAATACATTGCCGCCGCGAAAGCAAACTTGCGCGACTTTGTACGCAAACTAATGCAACACGAGCATGCAGTACTTACTCCGGTGAAAAAATAAACGTATACTTATTCCATATGTACGTCATACGCAGAAGCTCGCACAACCCTATCATCGCCCCTCTGACCGACAAGTCGTGGGAGGCGCGCGGCACTTTTAACCCCTGCCCCACCAAAAAAGGCACCATAACGCATGTGCTCTACCGAGCCTTGGGCCTGCCCGATGCTCTTATGACCCCTGCCGGCATTTCAACCATCGGCAAAGCGCTTTCGCTCGATGGCAAGCACTTTCAAAACAGACGGCAGTTTATCATCCCGGAAGAGCCGTGGGAAAAGTATGGCTGTGAGGACCCGCGGGTAACCTATTTTGAAGGAAAGTATTATATTTTTTATACTGCGCTTGGCGGCCAGCCCTTTGGCCCGGGCAATATCAAAGTAGCGTGCGCCGTATCAAAAGACCTGGAGACGGTAACCGAGCGACACTTGGTGACCCCATTTAACGCTAAAGCCATGGCACTCTTTCCCGAGCGCATTGGCGGCCCTGGCCGGGCAGGCAAAATAACGGTCATTGTGACCACCCACACCGACGAGCCGCCGGCCAAAATAGCCATTGCGCAGTGCGACCGCATTGAAGAGCTGTGGGACCTCTCCTTTTGGGAGAAGTGGCACAGCGAGCTCGACGAGCACACTATAAATCCTCTGCGTTTCGATCACGACCATGTCGAGGTTGGCTCCCCGCCTATCAAAACAAAAGAGGGGTGGCTCTTATTTTACTCCTACATTCAAAACTACTTTGGCGGGGGTGAGCGGGTGTTTGGTATTGAAGCGATGCTCTTAAATCTGACCGACCCGCACCAGATTGTCGGTAAAACCAATGGGCCCATTATGGTGCCCGAAGATATGTATGAAAAGTACGGCATAGTGCCTAACGTCGTTTTTCCTTCCGGAGCATTGCTGCAAAAAAACGACCGGGTGGACATTTACTACGGCGGCGCCGACACGGTGTGTGCGCGCGCCTCACTCAACCTACCAGACCTTATAGCCGCGCTTATTCCGCAAAAGCGGGTGGAGCTTGCGGTGCGCGCTAAAGAAAACCCCATCATAGAACCAAATCCCGAGCACCCGTGGGAAAAGAATGCGACTTTTAATGCGGGCGCTATAGACCTCGGCGGTTCGGTGCACTTGCTGTACCGCGCGATGGGCGACGACAACACCTCGGTCTTGGGGTATGCGTCAAGCAAAAATGGCATTACATTTAGCGAGCGCTCCAAGAGGCCGGCGTACATCCCGCGTGAAGAGTTTGAAAAGAAGCACGGATCGCCCACCGGAAACTCCGGCTGTGAGGACCCGCGCATTACAAAAATAGGCGGCACTCTCTATATGACCTACACCGCCTTCGACGGCGTACACCCCACCCGCGTGGCGCTTACCACCATTACAGCCAGAGACTTTCTCGCCAAACGTTGGGATAAATGGAGTAAACCAATTTTAACCACGCCGGAGAATGTCAACGACAAAGACATGTGCCTCCTGCCCGAGAAAGTGCGCGGGCAGTATATGCTCTTCCACCGCATTGACCCGATGATCTGCGCCGATTTTTTGAACACGCTCGACTTTAGCAAAAGCAAGCTCACCCGCTGTATCGAGATCATGGGCCCCAGGCCGGGCATGTGGGACTCTCAAAAGATAGGCATTGCCGGGCCGCCTATAAAAACTAAAAAGGGGTGGCTCCTCATTTACCACGGCGTTTCCAAAACAAACACCTACCGGCTCGGTGCGGTACTTTTGGACCTTAAAAACCCGTCTATTGTGCTTTCCCGCAGTGTCGACACCATTTTTGAGCCGCTGGAAGAGTACGAGCGCGTGGGGTTGGTGCGCAATGCGGTGTTTTCCTGCGGGCAAGTGGTGCGCGGTGACACGCTCTATATTTACTACGGCGGGGCCGACACGGTGCTGGGGGTTGCAAAAGTGTCGCTCAAAAAACTCCTCAAAATTTTACTGCCGGACAATTTGGCATAAGGTATGCAGGCCCGCCCAAAACTAGTGGTGTTCGACCTTGATGGCACGTTGGTTGAAAGCAAACAGCCGATGTCGGCACAGATGGGCGAATTGGTTGGAGAGCTCCTGCAAATGATGCCGGTGGCGGTTATGTCCGGCGCGGCCTTCCATCAGTTTGAACGGCAATTTTTGCCGGCGCTCCCCGAGCAAGCGCGGTTTGAGCGGCTATACCTCTTTCCCACTAACGCGGCGGTATGCTACATACACAAAGACGGTGGGTGGCAAACCGCTTATGACCACTCGCTTACCATTATAGAAAAGAGTCGTATCTTGCAAGCGCTTAAAGAAGCCCGCGCGGAAACCGGCCTTGCCGTGGTACCGGAGTACAACCCAAAGTGGGGCGAACAGGAGGAGGACCGCGGCACACAAATCACCTTCTCGGCTCTTGGCCAACGCGCCCCGGTGGGAGAAAAGAAAAGGTGGGATCCGACGAAGGAAAAGCGTTTGCCTTTGTATAAAGCGCTTGTGCGGCGGCTGCCAGATTTTTCCGTAGGGCTCAACGCGACAACCTCGATAGACATCACACGCAAAGGAATAAGCAAAGCGTACGGGGTGCGGCGCCTTATAGAGATGACCGACATTTCCGTTTCCGAAATGCTCTATATCGGCGACGCCCTCAAAGAGGGCGGCAACGACGCCGTGGTTAAAGAGACGGGTATCCGCACCCAGGAGGTCTTTGGCCCGGAGGAGGCGGCTATTATTATACAAGACCTGCTCAACCGCGCACACTAGTTTGTCGAGCGGTTTTTGGGTTTAGCGACTACCAAAGAAGGAAAAGAAGTTTGAAAACCAGTGCGAGACATTGCCGGGGAGACTGTAAGTAAAAAAGTAAAAATCTTGCCACACCCCCGCCCGTGCACTGACACCGGCGCCGCTGGAGGTTGCTACAAATACCTGCACCGACTTGTCGCTGGGGGAAATAGTTTTTATTACTGACTCCTTGTGTACTACCCCCCCTGCCTCTGTTTGTACCTCGACTTCTACCACGCCGCTACCCGCGTTTGTGTTGAGCGTATTTTTTATTTCTACCGAGGCGCTCCCCGACTCGGAGTAGGCACTGCCGCTGCCGCCGACCTGTATACCGCCGGTTGAAACTTCCGAAGAGCTGTAGGTGGTCAACGCCAACCCGCCGCCCCCCGCAAAAGCAAGCGCAAAGAGCGGGTGAAGGGACAGAAGTATGCTTATGCCGGTAACGAAGTATTTCATGGTGAGTACAGTACCAAGCACTTGGTACAAAAGGAAGACGGCTCTAGAGACCGCCGAGTAGGCCCTTGAGCACAGAGAACCACCCTGCCTTTTTGGGCGCAGGCGCTTGCTCTACGTCCGGGGCCAATGGCGCCAAAAAGGCGCCCGATGGCGGAACACTTTTAGGCGTTTTTGGTTCTGACTTTGGTGCGCTCGGCGCCGCGCTATGTACCGCAGCCGCAGCGGCAACCTGCGGCGCCGGTGCGCCAACCACTATAGGCGCCTTGCCGCCGCAGGCGAGCTGGTTTATTTTGCTCTGCGTCATTGAGTACACTCCTCCGGTGGGGGTCTTGAGCCCTAGCGGGGTCAGAACCTCGGCGGCATACTTTTGCTGAAATGCATTGACTGCCGCCGCGGTTAATGGCCCGTAGTAGCCGGTGGTCGGCAGGTGTGCATTTTGATGTGCGTTGAGAAAGGCCTGCAGATTGACCACCTCGGCACGGTTGTTTTTCCTACTACGGGACATAAAGCTGGTAAGGAGCGGCTTGCAATCTACTTCATCATCATCGGCAATCGCAACTGTGGAAGTACCGAGTACCTCTCCCGCTTCTGTAAACTCTACCTCGCTTGACGCCTCAACCGGCGTAAAGGGGTTGCCGACAACCGGGTGGTTGCGCATACCGGTAACGCGGGCGACATTGCGATATATGCCCGGCTTGGTGCTGGTGCCAAACGCTATTGAGTACGAGAGGGTAATGAGGTCGGCCGGTGCCACGGTCTCGAGGTCCCACGAGCGCGCGTACATAACGCCGCCCGAGGGGTCGTAGAGCGTGTCGGTGAGCAAGCCGTGGTACAGAGCGCCCGCGCTGGTATTGTTTTCAATAACTACCTGGTAGTCGACCATCGTGGGGGCGGTGGTTGTGCCTATACTTAGGGTCTTTTTAACCGTGATTTTTGGGTCTGGCGTTGCGCTGTATGTACCGTTTGCGGTTATGCCGGCAATGAGTCCGCCACCACCGCCACCGCCTCCACCACCTCCTCCTCCGCCCCCACCGCCATTATTGACGACGGGTGCCGGCGAAGTGACATCTACTGTAACCACGGTAAATCCCGCCGTGTCTCCGCCTTCAACTGTAGCAGTCAGAGGGATAGTCATTGATGTGCCCGCCGGTGTATCGCCCACCTCTGCCGTATAGGTAAACGTGCGCGTCTCGCCCCGAGCCACCCTGCCCAAGTTCCACTTCTTGCCGTTGTCGGTATCCGTTGCTCCGCTATCGGCGGCAAAGGTAAGCAAATTTTTGTCAAAGTCGGCCTTTAGCGCCACATCCTCCGCGTCGGCATCGCCGCTGTTTGTAACGGTAAAGCGGTACTCCACCGTGGAGCCCGGCAAGACCGCCCTGGTGGCGTTGGTAAAGGCCTCGAGAGAAAGGTCGGATTGTCCAAAAGCGATATCGCCGCTCCAGTCGCCAAAGATGTTAAAGACGGCAAATATCCAGTTGCGCCCGACTATGTTGGTGTTGATGAGGTTTATAACATTGGCTACCGCGTAGGCATTGCCGGTATTGATATATCCGGTACCGTCTTCTGTCAGAGTTTCGTTTGCGCCAGTTTCTGCAGAGACGTCCACATTGTTTTCAACCACGGCAACATTGGTAGATGATGCTAGGAAGTGCGAGGAGTTGTAGCAGTTGGAGACGGGTCCCAACTTTTCTTTACAATTAGCATCAGGAGCTTCAGGCAACTCTACCCCGCTGTTGTCACTGGTGACCAAAATAACTGTTGAGGTGCTGTTTCCCTCGGAGTTCTCCGGAAGTGCCACCCACGAGAGCCCCGCGGGCAGGCCGGTAACATTGCCGCTCCACTCGCCCGAAACGCGGAAGAAGAAGAATGCCGAGGTACCGCCAAAGTAGCTCCCGTTGGCGTCGGTAAAGGTAGTGGCCGAGCTGTAGGCGTCGCCTGTTTCAACTTCGCCATGACCAAGACCCGTGGTGGTAGCCACATTCTCGCCTGTCTCGGCACTTGCGGTAGTGGTACCGACAAAGTTTACATCGTTGGTGTTATTAACCCCGTAGGTGCTCGCGTTCATCGCCGGGGCAGAGCCGCCGTGGGCAAAAAGCTTCCCGAAGAAGTCGGCATTGGGCAGGGTGATGTTGCCCGCCAAGCTGCCAAAGTTGTTAAACGAGACAAGCAGGTAGCTTGAGTTGATGATGTTGGTGTTGACCACGTTAAGCACGTTGGCCGCGGCATAGGCGTCGCCGGTGTTTATAGAAGCACCGCCGCTCTCGGTTGAGGAAGCCACATTCTCCCCCGTTGAAGCGCGCACCAGGACGCTGTTGGTTACGGTGGCGGTGTTGTCGTTTACCACGTTAAGCTCGCTGGCATTGAGGCAGGTTAAGAGGGTGCACTGCGGCTCGCCGGTTGTCTCGTTGACCGTTTGGGACGCGCCCGCCTCGCCGTCAAAGAAATAGGAGAGGTTGAAGTCGCGCAGGTCAAACCCGCCGCCGAAAAGCTGATTCAAAAAGAGGATGAGCCCGTAGGAGTTGAAGATGTTGGTGTTGACGAGGTTTATGACATTGGATGTTGCGGCGGCGTTGCCGGTATCAATGGTCGAGGTGGCTACCCCTCCATCGGCCATGTTCTCGCCCGTTGTCGCCAAGGTCTCGGACTCGCTCCCCAGCTCGGCCTCGTTTGTGGTAGAGGCGGTAAGGTTGGAGGAATTCATTTCCTCTCCCGGCGCGTCGCACAGCTCATCCGAGTCTTCCGAGCAGGTGTCTGCAACATTTATAATGTTGGTGTTAAGCTCGTTGTCGACGGTTGTCGAAGCGGTGGCATCACCGGTGACTATCTCGCCGCCCACAAGACCGCCCGTGCCGTCGGTGGAGGTGGCTATGGTGGTGTTTAATTCGTCCGGCAGTATTTCATCGGTACTGGTGGCTGTGGTTGTAGGAGTGGAGGTAGCCACTGGAGCCGGCTCATCCGCGGGAGGTGGCGGCAGTTCGCAGGAATCACCGTTCCAGGAGCCGCCGTCTGTAGTGCACTGCACATCGGCGCATGGCTCGGCATCTTGCTCGCCCGGCACATTTGCGCACACGTCAACCGGAGGTGGAGCTTCTTCAGCCCGTACGACGATAGACCCGGCCCCGGCCGCAAAGATGAGAAAAAGGCCCGTCCATAGAAAGTAGCGCGATGCAGAGGATATGGTCATGGGTAAATTCCTGTTATATAAGCGTATAAGCGAAGGCTGTCTTGCTGGTTTCCCTCTCTGAAGCCTCGTTCTTTTATCATAAACAAGGCCTCATGAGAAGGAGGGAGTCAAAAATTGGCTCCCTTCCCTCAACTCGCATTACAACTCGCAACTTGTCAGCACATTGAAGCCTCCGCCAGCATTGCAGGTGTCGGTGCCTCCCTGGCCGTTTATCTTGTCGTTGCCGCCCTGCGCCATGATGGAGTCGTCTCCGCCACCCGCATCGACCTTATTGTTGCCGTCGCCGGCGTCTATGGTGTCGGCACCGGAGCCAGTCGTAATTTTGTCGTTTCCTGCACCTGTGGTAACGGTATAGCCGCCATCGCCCGCAATGATAGTGTTGTTACCGAACATAGAGAAGAGTGTGCCGCCGCCGTTGCCGACAGTAACTTTGTCGTTGCCGGCACCGGCATCTACCACTGCATCGCCGTCGCCGAGGTCTACCTTATCGTTGCCGCTACCAAGGCAGACGATAAAGTTGCCGTCGCCGCCCGTAACCTTGTCGTTGCCGCCAAGGCCGACAAACATGGTCATGGATGCGAGCACTACTTTGTCGTGTCCGGCAGTGCCGTTTTGGAGCGTGTAGCCAGCCGGTGCCACGCCCGGAGTCTCGCACGCCTCTGCCAAAGACGGCGGCGCGGGAGGTGTATTGTCCACCGTAACCTTCCAGGCATCACTCCACGGGCTCATGTTGCCGTCGTTATCAACCGCGCGCACGTGCCAATAGTAGACTCCCTCGGGCGTGCCGGGGGTCGGGATTTCAGACACAGCCAGTGGGCCGGAAGTGTATACCGGGGTCGTAAACGAGCCGTCCGGGTTTGTCGCGGAAGAGTTGGACGATTGATAGCGATAGGTCATCGGCAATGCCGGGTCGGTGACATCTGTCCAGTCGATTTTGTCCAGCGCGGCCGATGTTAGCGTGCTGTTGTCTGCCGGAGAAAGGTGCACCGGCGCGGGGACGCATATCTTGTTCCACACAATAACGTACTTGTCGCCGGTGATGCCGGTGAAGCTCGGGACAGTGAGTGACACGGGCGCACCTGCCGCCTCAACAGGCGTGTCGCCGGTGCTGTAGCCAACTAACGCATATGGCTGGCCGGTACTGCAGTCGGCGCCAACTACCGCGCCGCCTGTTACCTCGTAGGTACTGTAGTCGGCACCCGAGGTCATCTCGGAGGTGATTGCCTGGTAGGGAGTGGGGTCGCCGTTAAAGCCGTCGGCATCGAGGTCGTACGAGCCGCTTCCTGCGCCGATGTTTGCGGCATCCCAGGTTGCCGACATAGGGAATGCGGATGAGTCCGCACTCACTGCCGTTGCCTGTGCCCCGTCAATAAACTTGTTGATGGTGACGGTCACTGGAGGCATAGGGCCAGAAAGGAGCGAGAGGTTGTCGAATAGGAAGCCGTTACCCGCCGTATCCGGAGCCGCCCCGCCGCCAGTGCGGAAGATGAGGTCGTCGGTCGTGCGCGGACTCTGTTCCGCGGATGCTTCGGAGTCAAAGCGGAAGTAGTTTTCCCAAGTGGTTCCCGTATGTACCAACACGCCGTCTATGTAGATTTTGACAATGTCGTTGGAAGCACTATCAACATAGTCAATTACGAACTTTGCCGAATGCGTTGTCGAGCGAGAAAGGCCTGTTGCAACCGTTGTCGGCGAGAAAGTTGCCGGGTTACCTGTGCCTGGCGTGTCATAGAAGATAACGTCAATACCGCCCGGCTCGTCGGAGAATCCTAGATAGCTCATACGCGAGCCGTCGCCGCGGTCTGGAGATACAGATACAAAGAGTCCCGGCTGTTGGGTTGATTCTGTAGAGGCAAAGTCAAACTGTGCCTCAAAGTGCGGCTGCCTGGTGCCGCCGGACATACCGCCGCTGGTAGAATCAACCTCGCCCGCTTCGTCTATTAGAGATTTAGAAAAGGTCATGTCGCCAAAACAACCGCTCGTGACTGCGTTGGAGATGCGCAATACCTTCGAGCCGAATTCTACGAAACCGTAGGAGTTTGATACAACCGCGTGGTCATATATTGCACAGCCGGATCCTACACTGCCGAGGCTAGACCACCCGTCTTGTCCGTTGACCGTTCCAAGCGTAAAGCTCTCGAAGTCGGTGGCGGTGCTGTCGGCAGATGCGTAAGAGAACAAGGCAAGGGCGCCGAGCAGTATCGCTACTGTTGTGAGAGTTCCTGCGCCGATTGATACTGTTTTACTCATAATTGGTTTTACTAAATTAATAACTTGTTTGTTAGCGGGTGCGCGCGGCGTCCCTGGTTGAACAGCTGGATGTAGAGAGTCTGTCGCACTGCGTCTCCGGCTCCGGCGCCGGCTCATCGCCCCCATCATCGCCGCCATAGCTGGTGTCTGGGGTGTTGGTTGGCCCTATGTTGACCACATACACCTCCACGTGCTCGTCGCCGGTGATGACCGTGCCGCCCTCGTTGCCGCCGGAGTCGGCGGTGCCGCTCGTTGAGTTTGAAATGTTGCCTGCACTTGGATTAATCGGAGCCGGAGTAGGAGTGCTCGGGGGAGCGTCGGTGGAGGGGCTCCCCGACCCGCCGCGGTCGCGTACCGAAGCGTCCCTGACCTCTGCCTGCGCGCTAAAGGCAAGCACATACATCGCAAGAATGGCGAGCGCCACCGCGACTACTTTTGTGGTGACCGAAAGTGTTTTAGTCATACTTTTTTATACTTAGCTGATAATACTGTTAATGGTATACCCTCGGGAGAACCTTCTTTATTCCCTCAAGAAAGCTCTCCCGAGGGCGGCACCTCGGCCAAAGCCTAGGTACCGACCCCCAGAAAGAACCTTCGCGAACCGAACAAACCGAAACGAAACTAGATGCGAACGCGAACCAGCGTCGTGTTGAGTATGTTGATGCTGCCTGCCTCTGAAGTTGCAACACCTGTTGTAACCCAGCCGCCGCCAGCACCTGCGCCGCCATTACCACCATCGCCGGCCTCTGCGCCGCCGTTGTTGTTGTCGCCGTCGTCAACTTCAACCTCGCCGCCTGTGCCACCGTTGCCGCCTGTGCTACCTGCAGCATTGTTGTCGCCAGTGCGTGCCTTAGCGCGAGTAGTGTTGTCGATGGAATTGCACCCGCAATCCTCATTTTCTACCTTAACCTTGATCTCGGAGCTGTTCATGTCCTCTCCGTCGAGGTCAATGTCAACGTCAGTTGCGTTGAGCGAGTTTGCCGAGCCAGCCGCCGCCCCTGCGTCGCCCGTCTCTACCGTGCCGCCGATACCGGCGTTGCCGCCGTTGCCGCCCTCGCCGGCCAATGCGCCGCCGTTGTTGTTGTCGCCGTCGTCAACCTCGATGTCGCCGCCCGAGCCGCCTTCTCCGCCCCTGCTACCGCCAGCCACATTGCTTCCGGTTGAAGCGCGAGCCGAGGTTGTGTTGGTGATCGAGCCGGAGTTTTCAGTCTCTATCTTAATCGAGCTGCTGTTCATAGCCGCCGAAGCAGGCATCGCAATCGCCAAGAGCGAGAGCGCCAGTGCCGCCGTCATAGAGAGAGCAACCGCGCGATTAAGTGTTGTGCTTTGAGTCATATCTGTATTCTGTATTAATCTTTCTAATGTATAAATCTGTCATCCCGCTTCCGTACGGACAAGCGTGAAGCCAGGCATCGACCCGCGAACTGGACTTTATTAAGTACAGCTCACAGGAGCACTCGCCTTCCCCCGCGGGTGGTGCTGTGAACTTTACTGCCTGCTGCTGTCTTCCTGTTGTGCTGGTGTCAAGGTTCGTCCGGGAAACAAAAACGCGCAACACCTTGAGCGATGTTACGCTTTGTCTGACGCTATTCTGTTGTACAGAGAAAACAACAGCATAATTTTATGCCGCTGGTTTCCCCGCACACTCGCAACCAACCTGGCGCTGTGTACCTGTCCATTATTGAACACCGCCCAGGCATGTCAACACTTTTTTCCACTATCGAGCATACTACGATATACTATAGAGGAGCGTGTCAAACTTTTGTGCGGGCGCGGAAAAAACAGAAACACTACCGCGGTTGCGTACGCGGGCAAGACGGGCCCCAAACCCTGGGAAACCAGCGGAAAACTGGAGTTTTTGGGGCCCCTCTCGCCCGCTTACTTTTATGGTAAGCGGGCCCTGTAGTTTTAAGGAAGCGGCGGGATAGGCAGGTTAAGTGCGGCGCACGTGAGGTTGTTTATTTTGCGCAGGGTTGTTTTGTACACGTAACCGGTTGCGGTTTGGTTACTTTGCAAGCCAAACGGCACCCACGGCGCAAGTATCTCGCCTGCGTACTTAAGTTGGAATGCGCGCACAGCCGCATCGGTCAGCGGGCCGAAATAGCCGGTCACCGGCAACCCCGAGGCCATATGTTCGTTGAGAAATGTTTGCAGTTTTTTTACCTCTGCCGAGTCGTTTTGTTTGCCGCGGCGCAAGTAGGAGTTTAGGTAGGGGCCGCAGGATGCTTCCGCCGGAGCCGCAACTTCTGCCACGGTCGTGGTACCTAATACTTCCCCGCCGCCGACTTGATATCCCACCGAAAGTGGGCCGCCTATAACACCATTGCCACCTCCTCCGCTCGAAGACCCCGAGCTGGGAGAAGGGCTGCCCCCTCCAGTATTGGAAGGGGGGGGGTTTGAATCGTCTTCTCCACCCCCGGTGTCGGTATCGCCATCTTCCTCGCCAGTGTCTCCCGTATCGCCAGAATCGCCGGTGTCGCCGGTGGCCTGCTCGACACAGTTACCTTCGCCATCAAGCTCGTACCCTTCAGGGACAGCTTCTTGCACGCCATCTATGTTTGGGCACAGGTCGGTTGGTGCCGGCGGCGGCACAAACGCCGCGCAGTCCGGGTCGGCAAGGTCTATAAGGCCGTCCCCATCGTTGTCCAGGCCATCGCTACAGAGCGCCTGCGTATTTTCGGGCTCTGTGGGTGTGGCATCGTCGGGGCACGAGCCGCCATCCAACACCGGTATAGGCGTGCCGATACCGCCAAGCTCGGTAAAGACGAGACACACGATATCGCCGCCGAGCGATGCCTGTGCCACGTGAGAATGTATAAAAAACGAACCGGAAAAAAACAGCCCGAGCATCATACCCGCAAACATAGTTGCGCAATGCGCAGAAAAACCCAGAGTTTTCATAAGCATTCCAGAAAAACAGCGAATAAAGAGTTATAGACAACCGACAGTACAGACTGCCAACTACCATATACTTCTTTGGTGCGCTGTCAAAATTGACAATACCTTTTGGCTATGTCAGAAATTGCTACCCTTTTTCGACGCTACCTCCTAGATTGTATAAGCGTGCGTATGGTGCGCCACAGCGTGGCGTCGCCCCGAGCGCTGTCGGGCAGATACCAGCCATCTCCCTCTTTGGCGCCGTACTTAAAGAACGCGACACCGATGAGATTTTCTGTTTTGAGCGCCTGGGTATAGTCGTTTATTAGGTGTGCGGTTGTGGGTTTAACCCATATGGGCGGCTCCTCCCATACCCCGAGCGACGGGATAAAAACAACTTTTGGGTCAATGGCATAGATCGAGCGCGTGGCGCGAAGCATAACGGTTGAGACAAAGTCGGGAAAGTATTCGTCTACATTTGAGTAGGCATTGACCATCACTATGTCGGCAACATTGTTTGCAAAGCTGTTGCCCGGCCGGAAGAAGTCGTCGGCATAGTCATAAAAATACCAGCCGTTCATCCGTATCATCACCGGATGCGCCAAGTCGACACTCTTTACATCAAGGTAGGCCTGCCCGAGCTGTGCGGCCGAGAGAGCAAATTTTGTCTCCCACTGTGGGTCGGGCTGTATCCCGCCGGTGCCAAACGGGAATACGCCGCCGTCTTCGTTTGAAGTATCCCACGCATACAAAGCCGGGTGGCCCTTCCATGCGGCAACCCACTGTTTAACCTTTTCGCTCTGCCACACTGGCTTTTGCCCAGGAATAAAGTTGTCGTCGCACGTATAGCCCCACTCCGCCTCCCCCGCTCCGGCATTGAGTATTACCTTGAGGCCGGCGTCTCGCGCGCTGTCGAGAAAGTACTGCACGTCTTCCCTACCGGCGCAGATGTCGAAGTTGCCTTCAATGACGTCAAACCCGGCCTCTTTTATTGCCGAGAAGTCTTTTTGCGTAAGGCCGAAATGGTCGTATACCGCTTCCCCCACGTCTTTGAGTATGGCAAGAGTGCCGCCCTGCGGGGCGGGTGCGGTTGCAGAGAAGTTTGTTGTTGAAGCTTTTTCTGGCTCGCTCACGGATTGTACCTCTTGAGCGGTTTGCAAAGGAGCGTTTGTTGACGGCGGTGTACGGAGCGCGAGTGCGACAGCAAACACAACCACTGCTACTAGCGCCAGGGTGGTAATTAATTTACTCTCGGTTGACATAGGAAGCGGAGTTGTAGTTTAGGCCCGCGCTCTCTCCATTACGGGCAAACAGCTCCACGTTGTCTATGAAGACACTGCCTTTTGTCCCTGGAGTCGCATACACCTGCACGGCGGCGGTCTTAACCAGCACCGAGGTCGGCTGGTACACATAGGAGCGGTCAATGACATTTTGGTTATAGAGCGCGCCTTGCCACTTGCCGGAGACCCAGGCGCCGCTCTCATCGTACTCGTCTATATAGAAGCCGACTTCTCCCGAAGTAAGATTTTGGCTATCGGTATAGACTCGCAGCCCGTAGGTTACCCCATGGGATACGGAGACTTTTTTTCCAAACAAGTGGCCGCCTTTTGCGGTGCCCACCACCTTGACGGTGTTTTTGGGTGTCGGGTAGCTGCCATTGTTGGCGGTATTGAGCTTCATGCTGTTTGTATTGTCGGTAATCCAGCCGGCAAGCTCCTCTTCGAAGCTCGGGTTTGCAATGAGGTTAACGGACTGCATAAGCACTTTTGCCACCGTCTTTGTTCTAATGTTTTTTGCGTCCAGATAGTCAATAAAGCTCTGGAACGTAGCCGTCTCCCAGGAGTAGTCGTCCGTTGGATCAACCGCGGGCAAAATCTCGTGGAATACCAGCACCAGCCAGCCGTCTTGTGCCACCGCTTCGTCTACCCACACTTTTGCCTGTTCCAGACTTGTTTGGTTTGTCACATAGCGCACATACAAAAGATATTTGTTGTACGGCCAAAAATTGAGCCCCTGGTTTGCGAAAGCGCGGTGAGAATTATATTTTTTGGCAATAGCTGAAAGCACAATATTGTCATAAGCGCCAAAAGGAGTCGCAAAGTCGGTTGGGGTGATACCTTTGGCCACAAAGTTGCTGTAGTCTTGGTTAAGTTCACTGCGAATGGTCGAAAGCGGCACCGTCGGCAGCTCTATGTGCATGAGGCCGTGTGCGGCTACCTCAAAGCCGGTGGTATGAAGGTTCTTTACCTGATTCCAGGTCATGTACCAATCACTTTGACCTACCAGCCCGGAGTTTATGTAGAAGGTGGCCGTTTGACCCGCGGCTTTCAATAGTTGTGCGGGAGTCTGGTACTGCGAAGGGTTGCCGTCATCGAACGTCAAGGTCACGGTGCCTGCGGCATGTGCGACGGCCCCGCCTATGACAAACAACATACTCACCACCGCAATGCGCAGAGTGTGGAGAGAAATATAATTGAAGGAGAGCTTCATACTTTTAACTATAGTTACTAATCTAATAATAAATAGCTGTTGCGATGATAATTGATTACGTATCGGCACAGCGTACAAACGACTAGACACGCGGACACGGCGGTGAGGGTTAAAAAGCCGATGCTTATCCATATATTGCCAGCACTCAAGAGCATATATCCTGCGTACCCGCTCAAAGCAGCGGTACTGATTCCTGATATACCTGAACCGCCATTGAAATTAAACATATTATTAGTAGTATTTTAGCTTACTCGCGTACCCCAACCGTCAGTATAGCCGACTAGCAGGAACAGTTTGCGACAGCGGGTAACCAGACCCTGCGGTACCAAACCGTTTTTTTGCGTCACGGTACGGGTTAACATAGTAAAAATAAAAAACAGATACGAGCCGACCACCACCAGGGTGAGTATATTGCTGTACACAAACTCCGGGACCATACTCGCGCGTAGTACCCAGTCGTACCTATCCTTTTCCTTATAGAACCTCATAAGCCATAGTTGGAACAGGTACCAGACGGCAACTTGCAAAAGAGACAAGCCTATAATCCAGCGAGCGAGCTGCGGATGCGCCGCCCCGCCGCCAAAGAGCGTGAGCACTATAAGCAGGTCTATCATGAGCACGGTGGAAAAGAACACGCCGTGGCCCAGGAGGTCTTGCAACACCGGGGCCGCGCGCTTGGCTTTTGCTATAACCGTAATGCCGCCGTAACTCCAGCGCGTTCTTTGCCGCCACAACACAGAAAAGCGCTCCGGCACTTTGGTCCACGCATAGGCGTTTATGGCTGCCTTCACGCGCCATCCGCGTGTTTTAAGCCGTGCCGTTATTTCGTAATCTTCTATCAGATGCTTTTCCGCAAAACCCCCCGCCCCGAAAAGCGCGCGCGCTCTAAAAGCGGTGAGCATGCCGTGCATCACCAGCGGCCCGCCATAAAAACCCTCATCAGCCAAGCGTGTGGCGTTAAAACCAAGATATTCGAGCCCTTGCAAGCGCGTGAGTAAATTTTTATCTTTATTCAGCACCGCGCACTGGGAGCAGACTGCGCCAAGATTGTTGTCTGACATAAGTTCTGCAACCAGGTTTTGCACGGTGGTTGGACTAACGACCACATCATCGTCAAGTGTCAGAATAACATCTGGCATATACTCTTTTTTCCCTTCAAAGATATATTTGAGGGCATAATTGAGCGCCCCCGCTTTGAGTGCGTTGGCGGGTGTGCGAAGCAGGGTTATCCGGCTAGACACTCGAGCAATTTTTTCAAAAATTTGAAAGGGGTCTTTTTCGTCCCGCGGAGTGCAGTCGTCGACCACATATACCGCGAGGCGCGGATTCCACCGTATTAAATCTTCCACCAGAGTTACCGTGAGTTCTCCCGGTTTGTAGGTCGGGATTATGGCGCATACGCTTGTCTTCTCTACATCAAAAAATGATTTAGTGGCCCGAGTCGGCAGGATAAAATTTTTGAAATTGATTGCCATGGGGAAACGTTACTGCGACACCACAAAATAACAGAGCCTTGGTCGGCTATGCCGGTTTCCCATGCGCCATGCCAGAGCAGCACGACGCACTACTTAAGTGTAAGTTACACCACTGCAGCGTCAATGTTTTTGTGTTGATAAAAATAGTGTGCCGGATGGTTTTTACCCTACCACAGGGCGTCTTTGACGTCGTGCTCGCCCACCCTGGTGCGTAAAATGTGGAGCGCGAGCGCGGGCACCCCCAGCAGCTTGCCAAGCTCGTGCGCTATAGAGCGCACGTAGGTGCCGGAAGAACACTCCACGGAGATGGTAGCTGCGGGGAAAAGGCGCGTACCGCTTTTTTTGAGATATCTCTGCCAGGTGCGGAGTATCTCCTCTTGGCGGAAGTCTCCTTGCACTAGTCCGACGCTTTGCTCGATGTAGGAGAGAAGCGTTTTTTCATCTACCTGGTACATTTCTTTCAGCTCGATATGGTAGATGGTGACCGAGCGCTGGGGAAGTACTATAGCGCTTAGAGTCCCATTGCGCGCCCACTCTATAAGCGACCTGCCTTCGACTGTTTTGGAAGAAAAGGGCGGGTACTCCTGTTCGCGCTTGCCGCGGAACTCGTTGATGCCTTGCGCCACTCTGCGGCGGCGCACGCTTTTGGTGCTGCCGGCATCCATAACGCGGCCGAGGATGTCGTAGGTGTCGGTTGTAAAGCCAAACAAAACGTCTAGCGTGTACTCTTTATTTAAATCAAGATAGTTTGAGCGGTGCTTGTTGGCGCTCCCCACCAAACACAAAAGTACTCCTTCGGCCATAGGGTCAAGGCGCCCGGCATAGGACAGAACCTCGTGCAGGTAGCGCGGGTTTAACTCGCGTAGGCGTTCCAGACACTCGCGCGGCGTCTCGCCCTGCTTTTTATAGAGGTTGAGCACGATATCGCCCGCAGTGGCATGCTCGTTTTTGATATCATCCATTTCTGCTACAATGTACCATACCCTATGGTTAAAAGAGAAAAATTGTCGGTGGAACCATACAAAGGAGTGCGCGACTTCTATCCAAAGGAGTTTGCCTTCATGCACTACCTAATGGCCACATGGCGGGCGGTCTGCGAGCGTTATGGCTATGTCGAGTACAGTGCTTCCATACTGGAACCGGCCGAGCTGTACCGCGCCAAAGGTGCCGCAAACGAAGAGCTTTCAAACGAGCAAACCTACACTTTTGTGGACCGCGGTGAGCGAGAGGTCACGCTCCGGCCGGAGATGACTCCGTCGGTTGCTCGACTCGTGGCGGGAAAATACCGCGAGCTTGCCTACCCGCTGCGATGGTACTCGGTGCAAAACTTTTTCCGCTACGAGCGGCCGCAGCACGGCAGGTTGCGCGAGTTTTGGCAGCTTAACTTCGATATTTTTGGTTCCCGCTCGCGCGTCGCCGATGCCGAGGTTATTGAGCTCTCGTATGCAATGATGCTGGCCTTGGGTGCCACAGAGAATGATTTTGTTATCAAAGTGGGTAGCCGCAACTTCCTCGACGCACTGGTGCGCGAGCTTAAACTCGACGAGCCGGCGGCTAAAAAACTGCGGATGTTTCTTGACCGGCGCGCCAAGATGCCGCACGGCGAGTTTGAGCGCGAACTAGCCGACCTTGGAGTGGCGGCCGAGCTGATTTCTCCCGAAAAGGTGCCGGGCGATGTCGCAGAGATACTCTCGATATTGAAAGACCGCGGGGTCACCAATGCGGTGTTTGACCCTTCCATTGTGCGGGGTTTTGACTACTACAGCGGGGTGGTGTTTGAGCTTTTTGATACCGACCCCGCAAACCCGCGCTCGCTGTGCGGAGGCGGTCGCTACGACAATATTCTTGACCTCTTTTGCGACGACAAGCTCCCCGCCGTCGGTGCCGCCGCGGGCGATGCGACTCTGCAACACTTCCTTTCCTCCCGCGGACTCCTCCCCGAGTATATGCCGCCGACAAAAGTGTATCTGGCGGTTACTTCGCCCTCACTGGTAAAGGAGGCTGCCGCGATTGCCGATGAATTGCGTAAAAAAAATGTGGCAACCGCGATCGATTTTGGCGAAAAGAAGTTGGGCGACCAGATAAAAGCCGCCGCCAAACACGGCATCCCCTACCTGGTGGTCATCGGCGACAACGAACTACAGTCGGGCGAGTTTGTCGTGCGCGACCTCATGACCGGCAAAGAGGAGCGGCGGTCGCGCGCAGAGCTTTCCTCACTCTTTCTTACCTTGTAATGCGGCGCATAACCCTGGACATAGAAACAGCGGGCTCCTTTTCGGGCCCCATGCAAGACCCAACCGAGTTGGAACTAACTATTGTGTGCACCCACAACTCGGAGACAAACCAGTATGACAGCTTTTTAAAAGAGGAGCTTCCGCGCCTGTGGCCTATACTTGAACACGCGGACCTTTTGGTTGGCTACAACTCCGACCACTTTGACATCCCCATACTCAACAAGTACTATGCTGGCGACCTCGCCCGAGTGCCGAGTCTCGACCTCTTAAAAGAGATAAAAAACGTGCTGGGTCGGCGGCTCAAGCTCGACAACCTGGCCGAGGCTACGCTTGGCAAAAAAAAGAGCGGTAACGGGCTCCAAGCGGTCAAGTGGTGGGAGGAGGGCGAGGTGGAGAAGGTACGTGAGTATTGCATCGATGACGTGCGGCTTACGCTCGAGTTGTACGAGTATGCAAAAAAACATGGGCTCCTGAAGTACCGCGACTTTTCAGGAGGCGACGTGCGCGACATCAAATTAGATACTTCAAACTGGGAAAAAACCCGCGGCCCTGCCCAAGCCATGACCCACACTTTGCCGTTTTAATACTTGTGCTACAATGCTCTTAAGAAATTAACATAATATATACAGATATGAGATCACCATATGCATTGCCTATCACTATTGTTGTTGCGGGGTTGCTTATTGCCGGAGCGGTTTTTTTGGTCGGTACGAGCAGAACGCCGGGGACTACCGGCACCGATGGAACAATTAAGGCGCAGGCCTACGACCCAAGCCGCGACCATATTTTGGGCAACCCCAATGCGCCGGTTAAAGTCATAGAGTATGCGGACCTTGAGTGCCCGTATTGCAAGACCTTCCACACCACGATGCACCAGGTTATGGACTACTACGGCGAGGGCGGCCAAGTGGCGTGGGTATACCGGGCATTCCCGCTTACTTCAATCCACTCCAAAGCACCTAAAGAAGCTGAAGCGTCCGAGTGTGCAGCAGCACAGGGTGGCGATGCGGCCTTCTTTGCCTACCTCGACAAAATCTATGAGATTACCCCATCGGAAAACAATCTCGACTTGGCAGAGCTTCCTCTGGTGGCCGGGCAGTTGGGGCTCAATGTAGACGCATTCAACAAATGCTTAAACGACGGCACCTACTCGGCAAAAGTCACCGCAAGTTATAACGAAGCTATAATTGCAGGCGGCCAGGGCACGCCCTACGTGCTGATTATGGCAAACGATGCGTTGGTGCCGGGCGGCAACCTCTCCGGCTCACAGCCGTACGACTCTATGCGCGCCATCATCGACGCAGTCCTCCAAGGGATCCCGAGCAACTAGAGCCAAACAAAAACCCTCCGCGCAAGAGTAAGGGTCGCGTGTATCTCTCCGGAGCGGAGGGTTTTTGCTTGGCTCCTCCTTACTCCTGCGGGCGGAAGTGTGCGTCATACTCTTCGGGGTTTACGTTGATGCGGTAAATATCAAACGAGTTCTCCCCCTCAAACAGGTCGGAGGGGTTAGGGAGGAACACCTGTGTTTTAGCAACTGCGGCCGTCGCGTCGCGTATAAGGCGGTTAAAGATAACAAACTCCTGCCGATAGACACGAAAGTCTATACTATAGCGCCGCATCTGGGAGGCGCCGTCGCGGTTAGCGGACACTTTGCACTCGTGCACGATAAAGCGCCGAACCGGCCTGTTAAACGTCTTTTTGACCGTGTAGTAATTAAAAATCGCTTGGAGAACAAACAGTGGTTTGTCCGCCTTTTGCGGGCTAAAAGCCGAGACAAATTTAAAGTCGACCACATCGACCCCGCGCGGGTCTACCTTGCTTTGTACCACCAAGTCCGAAACTGCTTTGATAGGCAGCGGCAGCCCGGACACCTCTACCGTGGCCTTGGACTCGACCCCCAGCACGCGGTACTTAGGCGGCCGCGCCAAAAAAAAGTTAACGGCCTGCAGATACTCGCGTTCCATCCCCGCGCGCCTCTTTTTTTTGGCGGCGCGGGTTTTTGCTTTACCAAAATTTATTTCAAAGTCGGGAGTGTTGCGCATATACTCTAGCCCCAGTGCCACCGCACCCTCCTTCCCTATCCCGCTGTAGTAATGCTCAAGCGCCTTGTGCGCCGCCCGCCCGATAACCGCCGCGGGCGAGGTGGGCGTGTCGTACACTTCCTCGACATAGCGCTTGTACCAAGCTAAAGGATTTCGCAAAAAGGTCACCAAAGAGGAGTGGCTCCAGTGTTTTATAGGTAGCTCGGCCATTACCCCGCCAGTATACCCCAGGCGTATATGTCACAAAAAACAAACCCACTATCCTGCAGATTTATTTTTTGCTCTTCATTAGTAGCTCCGCAGTCTCTTGGCTTTTTCATGTATGCGGATGCGCTCCAGGGCCTTCGCTTCTATCTGGCGGATGCGCTCGCGCGTGACGCCAAACTTTTTGCCCACCTCCTCGAGCGTGTGGTAAATGCCGTCTTCAAGCCCATGCCGGAGTTTTAATATTTCGTGCTCTTTGGGAGAGAGTTCTCCAAGAATTTCCTTCAATTGGTCGGTCAGGATGCGGTGCGCAGACTCCTGGTCGGGAGAGATCATTTTGTCGTCTTTTACAAAGTCGCCAAGCACCGACTTGCCGTCGTCGTCGTCGGAACCTACCGGCGACTCAAGCGAAACGGTGGCTTGGTCTATCTTTTCTATCTGGTAGATCTTTTCGACGTCTACGTCCATCTCAAGCGCGATTTCCTCGGCCAAAGGGTCGCGTCCCAGGTCTTGCGATAGCCGCCTGGAGACCTGCTTGTACTTGGCTATCGTCTCCACCATGTGTACCGGGATGCGTATCGTGCGGCTTTGGTCGGCTAAAGCGCGGGTAATAGCCTGGCGTATCCACCACGTGGCGTAGGTAGAAAATTTAAACCCCTTGGTGTAGTCAAATTTGTCGACCGCTTTAAAGAGCCCGAGGTTGCCCTCTTGTATAAGGTCCAGGAGTGTTAGGTCCGGACTGCGGCCTACATACTTTTTAGCGATAGAAACGACCAGGCGCAGGTTGGCGCGCGCCAGGAGGTTGCGTGCCTCGCTGTCGCCGTCGACAATACGCTTGGCCAAATCGCGCTCTTGCCCCGCGGTCAAGAGCGGGTACTTACCTATTTCGCGCAGGTACATTTGTATCGAGTCATACTGGCTGTCAGAGCGGCTGTAGCCTTTTTCCAAAGGATCTTCACTGACCTCAAGCATGCCCCCGCCCTCAAGCACGTCGATGTGCGCGGTAGCAAACCGCTCATAGAGCTCTTCGAGGAAAAGCACGTCCGTTTCGATGGTGGGAAAACTTTTTAAAATCTCATCATAGGTAACAAACCCCCGCTCGCGGCCGCGCGCCATCAATGCCTCTGCCTTTTTTTGATGCTCTGCGGCCTTTCGTGCCACCTTGCGCGCAAGTTGTGGAGAGAGTTTGGACTCTGCCTTTTTACTCGAAGTCCCGGTCGAGCGCATACCCTTGTGCCTTGGTTTAGGTGCAAGTTTTATACGTCGCTTGGCAGCCGTTTGGCGAAACTTCTTTGCCCGATTGGCAAGACTCCGCCGAGATCTGGACGAAACAGAACGTTTTTTTTGCGCCCTTTTTACCTTCTCTTTAGCTTTTGCCATGTAGCGCACAGCATACCACACCAGGACATATAAGGGAACAGACGTCTATGCGGGAGGCCCTACTTTCGCAACTCTTGCTGGCGGCGCGCAAGCTCTGTAATTTTTTTTGTATCTTCGCCTGCTTGGGACAATTCCTCGCCGACAATGTGCTCCTCCACGCGGCGCAGCAGGTCGCCAACCACCTTGACTTCGTTTTCGCTGGCATCGCATTCGCTGTCGAATGCAAACCGTAAGGCCTCCGCGTGCGACAGTAACTTTTCTTCCAGTGCTAGTATCCGCTCGGCCCCCACCAACTCTATAAGGCGTTTATGCATCGGGCCGTCTTTTTCTCCTCCGGAAAAATGATACAAAAGCATGCCAACCGCCCGCTCAAAAGCGGATAGTTCCGGCATGGCTGGAGCCCCTTGTGGCGAATCCTCGGCCGGCTCGGTAAGAGCCGGCCGTTTGGCCACCTCGGCCATAACCGCTTCTTCGGGGACCTTAAGGCGAGCCGCTACCAAAGATATAAAGTGTGCCTGCTCTATACGGCTTTTAAGCGCCGCAACAAGAGGCAGCACCTGCGCCTCAATCAGGCGCTCATATGCTCGGTTATCGCGCGCGCCCGCTTGCAGTGTGTCGAGAAAAAACTCTACGGCGGTTTTAGAGGTGCGGATAGCCGCCTTGAGAAGCTCGGGGTTTTGCCCGGCAAGGTCGGCCGGGTCCTTACCCTCGGGGAAAGTTGCGACCTTTACCTCAAACCCGTCCTTGAGTGCCATAAGGGTGGACTTGAGGCCTGAACGTAGCCCCGCTTGGTCGGCATCAAGCGCCAGGACGAGGCGTTTGGAGAACCGTCCGAGTAGAGACAGGTGCTCTTGCGTAAGCGCCGTGCCGGAGAGCGCCACGGCAAACGGCAAACCAGACTGATGCGACAAAATGAGGTCAAACTGCCCCTCGACTAACAGGATGCAGTCGGCCTTGCGGATAGCCTGCTTGGCGCGGTCAAAGCCATAGAGAATGCGAGATTTTTTAAACAGCAAAGTCTCCGGTGAGTTTACATATTTGGCGCTAGACAGCTCGCCCCGCGAGCTGTCGGCCGAACTTCCGGCTTTGCCGGAAGTTTTAGGCGGCATTTCTTCAAAGATCCTGCCCGAAACCGCGACCACCCGCCCGCCGGTATCCATAATGGGAAATATGATCCGGCCGCGGAAGCGGTCAAAAATTTCGCCCGGCTTTTTTTCCGACCGCACGGCAAACCCCGCTTCAACAATGTGGTCTTTGCTAAAACCTTTTGCAAGCAGATGTTTTGAAAGCTCTTCCCAAGCGGCAGGAGCATACCCCAGCCGCCACGTTGCCTCGGTAGTCGGCTCTACCCCGCGGTGGTGTAAATACTCCCGCACATCCTTTCGTCCCTTAAGATTTGCTTCAAAAAATTTTACCGCTTCTTCGCACACTTCTCGCAAGTGTTCTTCTTTTTGTTTGTCTTCCGGACGTTTTGGAGCCCTGTGTTCCAGTGTGACCCCTGCCTTTTCTGCAAGTTGCGCGAGCGCGGTCGGGAAGTCGCTCCCCTCTATTTTTTGCACGAAGGAAAAGACATCGCCCTTTTCCCCGCAACCAAAACACATGTAGGTGCCGCGCTCCGGCGAGACAAAAAACGACGGCGTGCGCTCTTTGTGGAAGGGGCACCGCGCGGTGTAGTTGCGGCCGGCTTTTTTGAGCGGTACATACTGCCCCACCACGTCCACAATATTCAGCCGTGCCTTTATTTTTTCAACATCCGACCCTGCCATAGTCCCCCTAGTGTACTCCACCCACCCCACCCCTCCGACTTGACGAGGTGAGAAATTAAAGTTAAAAAGTATTTAGAAAGAAAAGGGGAGGTCCTTATGGAAAACTCAAGATACAGACCGGTTACCCTTGCGTGTGCTTTTATGTTGAGCGCCTATATCGGCTTTTTGTCCGGCATGATGGTGTGGGTGGAGTTTGCATCCGCGCAGTTGAGCCTAGGCGTTGCCGCGCTTGTATGTGCGGTTATGATGGCAGCCTGGCTCACCAAGTGTATTTAAGGCACTGGCCAAGGACAGCAGCCCACGCGGGTAACACTCGCACCAGTTCGCAACGCCAAACGGCGGCCCCATAGGCCGCCGTTTAATTTTTTTATAACTCAATTTGTTACGCTGCTTGTTTTTCTTTTTCTGCCAGTGCCGGCGCGTGAGACTGCTCCTCTTGCTCGGTGATCATTTTTTGTTTGGGCGAGCCCATGAAGCCGGTGCCCGCTGGGATAAGCCGACCGATGATTACATTCTCTTTGAGCCCCTGTAGAGTATCCACCGCGCCATAGATAGACGCCTTGATGAGCATGCGGGTCGTGTTTTGGAAGGATGCCGCAGAAAGGAACGATACGCGCGAGAGCGACACGTCGAGAATACCCATGACAAGCCCTTCGCCCGACGCTTTTTCTCCCCCTTCGCCCGCCACCTTGTCGTTGGTGATTTCAAGTTCCGAACTAGGTAGTACCTCGCCCACCGATAGCTCGGTCGTACCTTCATTTTTTATCTTCACTCGGCTAAACATCTGTCGGATTATTACCTCGAGGTGTTTAACAGAAATGTTGGCGCCCTGGAGTTCATAGATTTTGACGATCTCCGAAATGATATACGCCTGCGTTTTTTCCTTTCCGGCATATTTGAAGAGCTCTTGAAGGTCTGCCGAGCCGTCGGTCAAGAGCTGCCCCTTTTCAACCCGGCCACCGACTTTAACCAGCGGCACGCGTCGGAAGTGCACCGTGTATTCCACCGTGTCTTTTTTACCCTTGCCCGCCTTGTCGCGAGACAAGTGCTCGATGTCTGGTGCGACAACTATGATTTTTTCTTTCCCGTCATTTTTGATTTCAACCACCTCCCCGCCAACCGTGGCGACAATGGCCGGATTGCGCGGCGCGCGGCGTTCAAATATCTCTTCAACGCGCGGGAGCCCCTGGGTGATATCGCCGCCGACAGAGGCCGCACCGCCCGCGTGGAAGGTACGCATGGTAAGCTGGGTCCCCGGCTCGCCTATAGCCTGCGCGGCCACCGTGCCGACCGCCTCGCCAAGGTCAACCGGCCGCATGGTGCCGAGGTCCGCACCGTAGCAGCGGATGCACAGTCCGTGACGCGTTTTGCAGGAAATCGGACTCCTTACATACACCGACTCAAGGCCCGCCTCTTCTATATGTTTAGCATCGACGCTCGTGATAAAGTGCCCCTTTTTGTATAGCGTCTTGCCACCGTCAGCCGACGAACCTTCAACATCTGCAGCCAAAAATCGGCCTTCGATGTTTTGTGCAAGAAAAGTGCCTATACCGGAAGCCGACTCGCGGCTGATAGAAAGCCCGTCCTTGGTGCCGCAGTCCTCTTCGCTCACGACAATGTCTTGGGCGACGTCAAAGAGCCGGCGCGTGAGGTAGCCGGCCTTGGCGGTGTTGAGCGCGGTGTCGGAAAGGCCCTTGCGGGAGCCGTGGGTGGTGATGAAGTACTCTATGGGGGTGAGACCCTCCTTCATCGACTTGGTAATAGGAAATTCGATAGCTTCGCCGGTGGTGCTTGAGATGAGCCCCTTCATACCGGCCATTTGGGTCACCTGCGCAAGCGAGCCGCGAGCGCCGGACTTAAGCATGTCGGAAACCGGCCCGTCTAGACGCAATGTTGCGGGGATAAGTTTTTCCACCTCGGACTTGGCGGCGTGCCAGACCTCGATGTTCATCCGGTAGCGCTCCTCTTCAGAGAGCAATCCTTCATGCCAGTTGCGTACCACTTCGTCTGACTTTTTCTGCGCCTCTATCACTATATTGTTTTTTTCGGCGGGGACGCGTATGTCATCCAAAGACCACGTAATGCCGGACTGCGTCACATAGCGGAAGCCGAACGTTTTGATGCGGTCCAAAATCTCGGGCACCTTCTCTAACCCGTAGCGGATTATGAGGTCGTCCACAAGCTTCGCCATGCCCTTTTTGTCTATCGCATAGTTAAGGAATGGATGGTTGCTTGGGAAGATAGAGTTAAAGAGGAGCCGCCCAACCGTGGTTTCAAAAAGAGCACCGCCAAACTGCGCGTATCTTTCTTTTTCCGACGGCAGCACTTTTATTTTCGCCTGGAAGCCGACATGTCCGTAGTCGTAGGCCAAGATGGCCGCGTTTGGCGAGTGGAAGGCTAACCCCTCCCCGCGCATCCCCGCTACCTCTTTGGTCATCCAGTAGGAGCCGAGCAGAATGTCGAGCAACTTGGTTGCCACCACCGGCTCGCCGTTACCCGGTTTAAGTATGTTTTTGTGTGCGGCCATAATCTCGCGCGCCTCGGTCTGTGCTTCGGTGGAAAGAGGCACGTGCACGGCCATTTGGTCGCCGTCGAAGTCGGCGTTAAACGCCGGGCAGACAAGCGGATGCAGTTGTATAGCGTTGCCCTCAATAAGGACCGGTTGGAAAGCCTGTATACCCAGGCGATGAAGCGTCGGTGCGCGGTTTAGCAGCACGTATTTGTTTTTTATAACCTGCTCAAGAATGGCCCACACTTCGGGGACTCCTTCGTCGATAAGCCGGCCCGCGCCGCGTATGTTGTACGCAAGTTCTTTCTCAAGCAGTTTGCCGATGACAAACGGGCGGAAGAGCTCGAGCGCCATGTGCTTGGGGAGCCCGCACTGGTTGAGTTTAAGTTCCGGTCCCACCACGATAACCGAGCGGCCAGAGTAGTCCACGCGCTTTCCCAAAAGGTTTTGGCGGAAGAGTCCGTGCTTGCCTTTAAGGTTGTCGGAGAGCGACTTAAGCGGCCGCGTGCGTGCCTGGGTCGTGGCAGAGTAAGCGGCGCCGCCATGTCGGATAGAATTGTCTATCAGCGCATCCACCGCCTCTTGCAGAATGCGCTTTTCGTTGCGCAAAATAACATCCGGCGCGTGAATCTCCATCAATTTCTTCAAACGGTTGTTGCGGTTGATGACGCGGCGGTAGAGGTCGTTGACGTCGGAGGTGGCGTGGCGGCCGCCGTCGAGCGCAACCATAGGGCGCAGCCCGGGCGGTATAACCGGTATGCGAGTCAAGAAGAGCCATTCAGGCCGCACATGTGCGCGCACCATAGCACGCAGTGCAGCAAGGCGCTTGTTAAGTTTTTCGCGCTCGGCGGCGCCCGCTTTCAGAAGCCCGGCTTCGCACACCGCTATCATCTTCTTCACATCAAGGTTGCGAACCAGCTCATAGAGCGCCTCGGCGCCGATGCCCGCCTCGAACATCGCTCCATACTTTATGGCAAAGCGGTGATATTTCGGTTCGTCGAGGACCATTCCCACCTGTATAGACTCTATGTCGCGCTTGGCTTCCAAAAACAACTCCTTCATCTTTTCCTTCGACTTTTCGTCCTGTAGATTTTTTAGTTTTGTTTTGTACTCGACATCAAGCTCGCCCACTATACGCGCCTTTTCTTCTTTGTTGACCGCGTTTACTATGTAGCCCGCGAAGTAGACCACCTTCTCGAGGTCACCGGCGGAAATGCCCAAGACCATCGCAAGACGCGAGGGTATAGCGCGGAGGAACCATACATGCGCCACCGGGACCGCCAGGTCGACATGCCCCATGCGCTCGCGGCGGACAATTGCGCGGGTAATTTCTACACCGCACTTTTCGCAAGTGATGCCTTTGTAGCGGATGCCGCGGTACTTGCCGCAGTAGCACTCGTAGTCCTTTTCGGGGCCGAATATTTTTTCGTCAAACAGAGAGTTTTTCTCCGCGCGCTGGGTGCGATAGTTGATTGTTTCCGGCTTGGTAACTTCTCCGTGCGACCACTCGAATATTTTTTCAGGAGATGCGGGACGGATTTGCACCGCGTCAAATTCGGAAGCCTCCGCACCAGGGGTCTTGCGGCCACTCTTAACCGGCTGTCCGTCCCGCATCAGTTCAATATCAAGTGCGAGCCCGCGCAGGGTATGCAGAAGCACGTTAAACGAGGCCGGTGCAAAATGGTGCGTTATACGCTCGCCGCGTACTATGGCGTCAAACGCGGCCGAGCGGCCCATAATGTCGTCTGACTTGACCGTGAGCATCTCGCGCAAGGTGTAGGCGGCGCCGTAGCCCAAAAGCGCCCACACTTCCATCTCGCCAAAACGCTGGCCTCCGCCCTGCGCTTTGCCGCCCAGCGGCTGCTGGGTAATCAGCGAGTAGGGCCCTATAGAGCGCATGTGGATCTTGTCCTCCACCATGTGGTGCAGTTTAAGGATATACATGTACCCCACCGCAATGTCCTGCTCGAAGGCCTCGCCGGTGCGGCCGTCGTACAACTTCATCTTGCCGGACTCATTGAAGCCGGCTGTTTTCAACTCTTCGCGTATCTCGCCCTCGGTAGCACCCGCAAATGGCGGGCAAATGGCCTGATAGTTTAGCGTGTTGGCGGCAAGCCCCAAGTGGAGCTCCAAAATCTGCCCCAGGTTCATACGGGAGGGCACGCCCAGCGGTGTCAAAATAACATCAACGGGCCGGCCGTCTTCCATGTAGGGCATATCCTCTTCCGGCAATATGCGCGAAATGACGCCTTTGTTGCCGTGGCGGCCGGCGAGCTTATCGCCGACTGAAACCGCGCGCAATTGCGCCACCTCGATATGGACGCGTTTTATGATGCCGCTCTCCAGGTTGTTGCCTTGCTCGCGGGAAAATACCTTAACCCCGATAATGCGGCCGCGCTTGCCGTTTTCCATCCGCAAAGATGAGTCCTTAACATCGCGCGCTTTGTCGCCAAAGATGGAGCGCAAAAGCCGCTCCTCCGGGGTCAGTTGCGTCTCGCCCTTGGGGGTTATCTTGCCTACCAAGATGTCGCCCGGGCGCACCTCGGATCCGACGCGCACTATACCGTCCTCGTCTAAGTTTTTGAGTTTTGTTTCTGAAACGTTGGGGATGTCGTGAGTGGTTTCCTCGGGTCCCAGCTTAGTATCGCGAACGTTGCATACAAACTCCTCTATGTGTATGGAAGAAAATTTGGAGTCCTTTACCATCCGCTCGGAAATAATGATGGCATCCTCATAGTTGGCACCAGACCAGCACATAAAGGCAACCAGGGCATTTTGCCCGAGCGCCAATTGCCCTTGGTCCGAGGTAGAGGTGTCTGCTAAGAGGTCGCCCTTCTTCACTTTTTGCCCTATAGAAACAGATGGTCGCTGATGGAAAGCGGTAAAGCCATTGGTACGTACAAAGTTAACCAGCGGATATACCACCTCTTTGCCTTTCGCATTTTTAACCGCCACGCGTTTGCCGTCACACGCGGTGACCACGCCGTCTTCCGCAGCAAAATGGAGGCGGCCGGTGTCCCTCGCGGCGCGCTCCTCAACGCCGGTTGCCACCAAGGGCGCCTCGGGGATTACGCACGGGGTCGATTGCTTCTGCATGTTGGAACCCATCAGCGCGCGGTTGGCGTCATTGTGTTCCAAAAACGGAATCATAGAAGTTGCGATGGAAAACGGCTGTTCTGGCGCGACATCTATGTAGCGCACCTCATCGCGCGGAATGCGTATCGGAGAGCCCCCAAGGCGTACCTCGACCGTGTCCTCGACAATGAGGCCGTTAACGCCCACTTTGGTAACACCGTGTGCAATCGCCTCCTTTTCCTCCTCGGCTGCATTTAAATAGACAATTTCTTTAAGTACTTTGCCCTCCGCCACTTTGGCGTATGGCGTCTCTATCATGCCAAACTCGTTGAGCCGGGCAAAAGTTGAGAGACGCAAGATGAGCCCGATGTTTGGACCTTCCGGCGTTTGTATAGGACAAAGGCGACCGTAGTGGCTGGGGTGCACGTCGCGCACCTCGAAGCCCGCTCGCTCGCGGGTGAGCCCGCCGGGGCCGAGCGCCGAGAGCGTGCGCATATGTTCAAGCTCTTCAAGCGCATTGGTTTGCTGTGCAAATTGGGAAAGCTGGTTGGTGGTAAAAAACTCTTTGATGCGCGCCTGCAATGGGCGCGGGTTTACAAACATAACCGGCATGGTTGCCTCCGCATCGATGGTCGACATGCGGTCTTGTATGTTGCGCTTCATGTGGGTCAGCCCGACGCGTATGCGTGCGGCGAGCATTTCGCCCACATAGCGTACGCGGCGCGAACCCAAGTGGTCTATATTGTCTTCTTGCGCATCAGGAGTGTTTTCCAGCGAGAGCACGTGCTGGAACACGGTCACCACATCGTCGAGCGAAAGTGTTTTGCGAGCGAGCTCTTTTTCGTCGAGCGACTTGTTAAACCGCTGGTTAAAGCGAAAACGCCCAACCCGAGATAGGTCGTAGCGCTCCTCGCTAAAGATAGAGTTTATGTACTCTCGCGCGTTTGCGGCAGTGGCGAGGTCGCCGTCGCGCAGGCGGCGGTGTATCTCCACATACGATTCCTCCACTGTTTTGGCCGGATCGGCCTCCAGTGCCGCCTCTACCCAACGCTTGCCATGCGGAGTACTCCCCAAAAGCGACTTTATGTCGCTGTCAAAGCGCGCGCCCAAAATGCGCAGGAGGGAAGTTGCGGGAAACTTGCGCTTGCGGTCGATGCGTACGGAAAGTTCGCCGTCGGCGCCAGCCTCTATCTCTATCCACGCACCGCGCGCGGGTATCAGTTTTGCTCCAAAGTGTCGTTTGCCCTTTGTCTCTGATGCGGTAAAAAAGACGCCGTAGGAACGCGCGAGTTGCGGCACGATGACCCGCTCAACTCCATTGATAATAAAAGTGCCGTGGTTAGTTTGCACGGGTAGGTCCGCCAAGAAAATCTCTTGCTCCTTGTCGGTGTTCTGCGTTTTATTGACCAGGCGCACAATGGCCCGCACCGGAGCGCTTAGGGTCAGTTTGTTGGCTTTGGCATAGTGCTCGTCAAAGACGGGTTCGCCTATCTCCACTTTGAGAAACTCCAGGTCAAATTTTTTACCCGAGTAGTCTTTAATCGGAGTGAATTCCTTTACTATATCTTTGAGCCCTTGGGCAAGGAGCAGGTTGTACGAGTCGAGTTGGGCCGCGACCAGATTTGGTGTTTCGACGCGCGGGGTTTGAAACCGGGAGAAAAACTTTTGCTGACGCATAGTGTTATAGGTTACGCGAGCGAACGGTTAGTAATTGGGGCAAAACTACTTATGTAAAAAGTTGCAAGGACGTTATCCACAACCCATTAACACGAAAATGGCGGACACATAGAGCGTCCTCCTTTGCAGGTCCTTATTTCCTCTTAGGTGGCTCCCATTGCCACTTTGTTATTATCGAAACCGAGTCACCGTTACTCAATCTCCGCCGGCTGGCGGATGCCCTCTTAGTTTCGCTACCCAGTATACTCGGCCCATGCAAGCTGTCAAGAGCCGTTTCCACAACCTTGTCACCGTCTCTTAATTATGGCATAGTGACCAGCAGACAGTCTGACGCGAAAGGAACTGATCATGCACGAGTTAAAACATTATACGGATCCTTTTGACTTTATCCGCTACGCTCTTTCCTGCGAGCAAAGTTATGCAGGGGGCGGCAAAGCGGCATCCGTTCCTGAAATGCCCGGGTGGAAGGGGTACGAAGTATCAGACCCAGAGCGTAAATGGCGGTTGGTTGATCGCTACTGGGTCAACAAGAGTGGAATGTCCGGCGGCTATACCTGCATGTGGGACGGCCGTGACATAAAAATGTACATGACCCTCCAAGGGTTTTACCCAAAAGAAGCCACGCTATTTCTGCGTGAGGTTCTCAAGTTCACCCACACGCACCATAAAGAGTTCCTCGGCTTCCGTGGTGCTTCGTGGTTGTCTAGGCCAAAACTCGGCTTCATATACAAAAATCGAATGTCTTCTGCTGAGGGGTTTGATCAGCCAAGCTGCTTCCGTGGCAAAGAGGCCGTCTACAGGATTCTTCCGTCTAGTGAAGACGACCCGACCTCTTCAGCAACCCAGGTCGGATATCACCTCTATCAAGGTGCGATGTTCGCTTAAAAATAGAGCCGGAGCGCATTTGCGCTCCGGCTCTCAATATTTCTACTAAATTTCTACCAATTTATAAAAACTTTACACAAAACTAGTCTTTACCATATATACCGCTATAGCATTGTTTATGGTAAATACCTTGTTGCATTTATTCTAAATCAAAATGCTGTTTAAGGTGTTTATCGTTCTCTAATCCTTCCGCAATGATATATAGAATGCCCGACCCAAGCTTTAGATCACTCCGTATGAATGCAATAAGTTCTTCGCAGGGATACGGGTGTACCCAGACGCTGTCTTGCAACATATAAAATCCAGCTTTCTTAAGGATGTTTCGCAACCGCTCTCGAACTTGCTTGCGTTTCTCCCACACATCAAAAATGACCACCCTCCATTTTCCATCCCATCGACGCGGCTGGCGAATTTCTATACGACGGACAACCTCAAGCCGTTCGGCAAATTTCTCACCCTTTGTGGTCAATAGTATTCTCCACTCCTTCCCTTTTCCTTCTTGCTGAACAAGACCACGAGACTCTAGACGTCTTACAGCTTGTTGGATACGATACCCAGGCTTACGTTTTTTTGCGAGGTCTGGATCAATGCGCTTTAACAGCCTGAGAGTGTTTGGAGCTAGTAGCACCATAGAAAGTGCGGCCGCACTGTACAGAGCAAGGACGAGGCCATCCTGTACTCGAACTCGTTTAGTAATTTTTCGGCTTCGCTCCTCTAACTGCCCCATCACTCCAGTTTACCATATATACCGCTATAGCATAAATTATGGTAAATATGTTTTGATTTAGATTGTAACTGTAAAAACTATAGCCATTGAGCTACCTATGCAGGCTTGCTGCGCTTTTTTTGCTTCCAGCTATCCATGTTGGCGTGGTGGCCGGAAAGGAGCACTTTGGGGACCCGGTACGACTTCCCTCTTACCTTCAAAGCTTCTGGGCGGGTATATACATCGTGGCTGGCTACTCGCGACTCTTCCAGTGACTCAAACTTCCCCAACACACCCTTAAGTTGGCGTGCTGTGGCGTCTATAACAGCTAGTGCTGGCACCTCGCCGCCGGTCAAAATGTAGGGACCTACAGACACTTCCTGTGCTTTTAGTATCTTTTTTGCACGTGCATCGATACCCTCATATCGGCCACAGACAATGATGACATCTTTTTGTTTAGTAAGTTCTTTGGCGTAAGCGTTTGTCAGAGGTTTGCCGCCTGCCGCGGTGATAATCACCTTGGCGCGAGGCTTGTTCTCTTTTATCTTACGCACCGCCGCTAGTATCGGTTCGGCGCGCAAAACCATACCCGGGCCGCCGCCGTAGGGACGCCCGTCTACTTTGCCCCACTTGTTGCCTGCAAAGTCGCGCAATTGGTAGGTTTTAACCGACAAAATTTTCTCCCGCCGGGCAGAGCTCTCTGGGCGGCGCCTTTTTTGCGCGCGGCCCAAAATAGACGCGCTCGTATACGCCTCTATTACTTTGGGAAAAAGAGTGACGACGTGAAAATTCACGTGTTATTTAATACCACAAAAAAACTAGAGTTTCAAGTCTTCCATCGCTTCATCGACAGATTTCATCGAGGGGGATGCGGGCTTCTCGTGGGAGCCGTCCCATCCTTCGCCAGTCTCCTTTTCGCCCCCAACAAAACGAGTGCTCCCTGCGGGCTCGTTTATTTTGAGGTTTACTCGGGCATTGTGCTTCATGCCAACCACGCGCAAAAGCGTACGTATAGCTTTGGCGGTATTGCCGGAGCGGCCTATCACCTTGCCCATGTCTTCCGGATTAAGGTCGAGAGCCAAAAGAACGCCCATCTCGTCGACGGTGCGGTTGATTTTGACATCGTCCGGATGCTCAACCAGCCCTTTTACCACAAACTCCAAAAAATCTTGGTCTCTCTCTGCCATCACAGTATATTTAGTTAAATAAAAGTACCTCTTATATTCTATTGAGTGGGAGTCTCTTCGGCAACCGCGTTATCCACTGCGGGGGCTTGCGCATCCTTGCCTTCCATGGCTTTCGCATAGGATGGGAGCACGTTTATTTTTTTGGCGTCTATAATTTTTTGCGAGACCAGCAGATTATGCACCGTGTCGCTTGTTTGCGCGCCGTGCGCCATCCAGTGTTTGATACGCTCAATTTTAAGGTCAACCCGGTCACTGCGCGAGTCGTAGGAGCCCACCATTTCGAGATAATTGCCGGTCTTTGGTTTTTTCTTTGAGTCAACTACAATAACCCGAAAACTCGGGTCATTTTTGCGGCCAACGCGGCTGAGGCGGATCATGAGCATGTGCGCGACACTGTAGCATACTCATGCTATAGTGGCAAGAAGTGACGCATAATAAGGATTCTTCGGAGAAGAAGAGTATCTCCGGCATTATTGAAATAACCCGCCGCGGCGTAGGGTACGTACCTTTTAGCGCGAAAACTACAAAGGGTAGTAAATCTCTCGAGGACATCGAAATCCATACAGAAGACCTGGCTGGTGCCTTAAATGGCGACGAAGTGGAAGTAGCGGTGTCAAACCTATTTCCACGCCCCAAGGGCTTTGTAATACGCGTAGTGGCGAGGGTAAAAGAGGATTTTGTCTGTACACTTAAAAAAGAGGGCGCGGTGATGTTTGCATTGCCGGATGATAAAAAGTTTTATAAACCAATTCTACTAAAAAAAGTTCCGCCGTATGCCGAGGGAGAAAAGGTGCTGGTGCACCTGCTCTCTTTTGACGGAAAGACGGACCCGCTCGGGAGTGTGACCGAACACTTGGGCCGTGCGGGAGAACATCGCGTAGAGATGAACGCGATAGTTTTGGAAAAAGGATTTGCCACCCGCTTCCCTGAAGTGGTTCTGAAAGAGGCGCGAGAGATAGAGCGCACCCACAAAAAAACAATTCAAGAAGAGGCGCGCGTGCGCACCGACTTCCGCGACACCCCGACCTTTACCATCGACCCCGCGGATGCAAAAGACTTTGACGATGCGCTTTCTTTTGTGGCACTCCAAGACGGCACGTTTGAGGTCGGGGTGCACATTGCCGATGTCACTCACTTTGTGCGCCCCGGCATGGCGCTTGAGGAAGAGGTGGTTAAACGCGGCACGAGTGTCTACCTGGTTGACTCGACCATACCCATGCTCCCGTTTGAGTTGTCGGCCGGTGTATGCAGTTTAAAACCAGGCGAGGACCGACTCGCCTTCTCTGCTATCTTTCGCCTCAACGACCAAGGAAAGGTGCTTTCTAGGCGGTTTGAAAAGACAATTATCCGCTCACACAAACGCTTTAGTTACGAAGAGGCTCAATCGGTTCTCAACTCCGGCAAAGGGCACTTTGCCGCAGAGCTCTGCACCTTGCGACACCTTGCGCGCATCTTGCGCAAAGGTCGCGAGCAAAAAGGAGCTATAGACTTTGGCGACAACGAGGTGCGCTTTACCCTGGATGAACACGGCAAGCCGATCAGCGTGGTGCGCAAAGAGCGGCTAGAGACCATGCAGCTTATAGAGGAGTTTATGCTCCTGGCCAATCGCGCGGTGGCGGAGCATATACACGAGCTGGCTTCGAAGGTGCCTGAAAAGAGGATGGTGTTTCTCTACCGGATACACGACGAGCCGAAAGAAGACCGGATAGAGGAACTCGCCACTTTTGTGCGAGCTATTGGGTATGAGTTTGGGCAGCACAAAAAAACGCCAAGCGCCAAAGACATCGCTAAACTTTTAAAAGATATAGCCGGCAAGCCGGAAGAGCACTTGATACGCACGGCAACCCTGCGCTCGATGGCCAAGGCCATTTACTCGACCAAAAACATCGGGCACTTCGGCCTGGCTTTTGAACACTATACGCACTTCACCTCGCCTATACGCCGCTACCCCGACATGCTGGCACATAGGATACTAGCTTCACACTTAAGCGGTGCCCCGATTGAGCGGCAAGAGTTTGCCGACCTAGAAAAGAAGTGCGTTGCCGCTTCCCTTTCCGAGGCAAAAGCGGTTGACGCAGAGCGCGAGTCTATACGCTACAAACAGGTGGAGTATATGGGCACAAAAATTGGCCAAATGTTTGATGCCGTCATCTCCGGCGTTACAGACTGGGGACTGTATGTCGAAGAAAAAGGCAGCGCCGCCGAGGGGTTGGTGCGCATCTCTACCATCGGCAGGGAGTTTTACCGCCACGACCCCAAAAA
The DNA here is from genome assembly GCA_016176685.1 of Patescibacteria group bacterium. Lineage (GTDB taxonomy): Bacteria > Patescibacteriota > Minisyncoccia > Phycocordibacterales > SBAW01 > GWA1-54-10. The sequence goes on from JACOWS010000002.1 coordinate 138,351, forward strand.
GTACGCCATTGTCGGCGAGCGTACTAAAACTAAATATACGTTGGGCGACCGTGTGCGGGTCAAGTTGGTGGCGGCAGACCTCTCCGCCCGCACGCTAGATTTTGAGTTAGGTAGGTAGTTGGGCGGAAAAGTCCTCCGTGCAGGAGTAGGGCTCTTGTTTATCTCTCCGGAGCGGAGGACTTTTCCGCCCAACTTATTTCGCTACGGCGAGCGCTTCTTCGAATTTTACTGAAAGGAGTTTGGATGCACCATCGGTGCCCATGGTGATGCCGTAGAGGACGCCGGCACGCGACATTGTCTCGCGATTGTGGGTTATCAAAATGAGCTGTGACTTCTTCGCCAAATTTTCTATCATATCGCCGTAGCGGCGGCTGTTGGCCTCGTCCAGTGCCGCATCTGTCTCGTCGAGTATCAAAAACGGCGGTGGATTGACCTGGCTCATGGCAAAAATGAGCGCGATGGAGGTAAGCGCGCGCTCTCCTCCCGAGAGCGCGTTGAGACCTTTGAGGCGCTTGTGCGGGAGGTTAACCGCAATGTCCACCCCCTCTTCCACAGCAACATCCTCTTCGTCATCATTAAGGTTCGACCTTACATCAAGGCTCCCCAAGGTCGAACCTTTTCGTAATCTTTTCTCCTTTACGACAGAAAGCGTGGCGCTCCCGCCGCCAAACATCAGTTTAAAAAACGCGTCAAACTCCCTGTTGATTTTTTTAATACCTTCTACAAAACGGGTCTCTAGTGTGTCGGTAAGATTGCCGATAAGTGCGTGGAGTTTTTCGCTCGAGGTCTCTAGGTCGGCCAACTCGCGGGCAAGAAACTGGTCGCGCTTTGTGGTGTCCTGGTACTCTTTAAGCACCTCCGCTCCCCCTCCAGCGCCAAGCCCTTCGAGTTTTATTTTCATCCTCTCAAGCGCCCTTCGTCTGCCTTCTTGTTTTGTACGTGACTCTTCCATTATTTCTGCAGTACCAACCTCCTCACCTCCCGCGGCGCTGATGCGGTAAGATTCGTACTCTAAAATTTCGCGCCCCAACAGCACTCCCGCTTCGGTAAACTCGGCCTTAAACGCCGCCTGGTCGCGCGCCAACATCTCCCCCTTGGCGCGCAAGCCCACCAATTGTGCCTCAAGCTCTCCGCGGCGAGCCATTGCCTCAAACAATTCCCTCTGGGCCTCGTTTGCCGCGTCTTTCTCACTTTCTATACGGCGGCGCAGTGCGGCGACCTCAACCACCATGCGCTCTTCAACATTACCGATGTCGCAGAGCTCTTTTTCAAGTACGCGCTTTCTTTTTGCCAGTTCTTCGCCCTCTTTGGCGGGGACGTCCAGCGCCGTGATGCGTCCCACAAAATCTTTGGCGATAGCGATGAGTGTTTTTATACGGTTGGTAAGTTCCGCGCCTTCAAGCGAGAGTGCTTCGCTAAGACCCTGCTCTACCTGCGTCGCAAATGCGCGTGTTTCCGCCGCTGGTACCTGCCCCTCTTGGTGCGCCACAAGGCGAGTGTGTGCGGCAAGCTCGCCCTCGATGCGGCCAAGCTCGCGGGTAACCGCCTCTTTGCGCTCACGTGCGGTGCGACCTCGAGCCTCAAGCGCTATAAGCTCCTTGGTATCCCTGTCACCACCTTTCTTTCCGCTAAGTTCTTCGCGCAAGCCGGCAATGCGTTGGTCGAGCGCCGCGCGCTCGGCAAGAGGAACTTCGTTTGCATCAGCCAATTCCTGCCCAACTTTTGCAATATAGACACTTTCCCGCTTAAGATACTCGGCATAAGCGCTGACGAGTGTATCGCGTAGTTCTTTCGCCTCTTCAATTTTTTTTACCTGGGCGGCAAGAAACTTTATGTGTGGCATAAGTTCGCGACGCAAGCTTGCCACCTCGCGCATATTTTCTGCAGTTTTTGCCATCTTGCGCTCGGCCTCTTCTCTCTTATATAGGTATGCGGTTAAACCAAGTGCATCCTCTAGCATCTCCCGACGCTCGCGGGTAGAGGCTAAGAGCGCGCGGTCTGCCTCGCCTTGTGAGATGATGTGGTGTCCCGTGCCGCCTATGTTGGCCTGCGACAAGAGCTCGGCTATGTCGCGCAGACGCACCTGCGAATTATTCAACAGGTAGTCGTTGACGCCGTCGCGGTGGACCACGCGTTCTATCACCACCTCGTCAAAGTCGAGGTTTAACCCGCGGTCGTGGTTGTCAAAGGTGAGCTTAACGCTTGCGCGGCCGGCGCGTGGCGAGCTTGTCGAACCATTCCATATCAAATCTTCTCCGCGCCGGCCGCGCATCGACTTCATCGACTGCTCGCCCAGGCAAAAGCGAAATGCCTCCGCAATGTTGCTCTTGCCGGAGCCGTTTGGGCCGACTATGCCGGTGACCGCGGACCCAAACTGTAGTTGGGTCTTTTTAACAAACGACTTGAACCCCGCGAGCTCTACCGACTTCAATCGCATGGTATGTATGGTATCACCACCCTTTTTCCTCAAGCGCATTTTGAGACGCGTCTTGCTCGGCCTCTTGTTTGCTTTTGCCGCTCCCTTCCGCCAAGAGCATATTTTTGACATACACTCCCACGACAAACACTTTGTCGTGGTCTGGGCCGGTCTCGCGGATAACCGAGTAAAAAGGAGTGGCTCCTTCGGCTTCTTGCACTTTTTCCTGCAGGGTAGACTTGGAGTCGCGCCAAAGATTTTTCTTCACTATTTCGTCAATTTTTACCAGGAGATGCGCGGTGATAAAGTTTTTTGCCGCATCATATCCCTGGTCTAGGTAAATGGCGCCGATGAGCGCCTCAAATGCGTTGGCAAGGAGCACTCCGCGCGCGCGGCCCTGGTCTTTTGCCTCGCCGCGCGACAAGAGTAAAAAGTCGTTCATTTTTATGTCGTTTGCCACCGCGGCGCAGGTCACTGCATTAACCAAAGCCGCGCGATAGGCGGTCAGATCCCCCTCGGTTTTTTCCGGAAATTTATTGTACAAAAAATGTGTTGAGACAAGCTCAAGCACCGCATCTCCCAAAAACTCTAAGCGCTCGTTGTGCTCAAGCGCTTCGCCGCGATGCTCGTTTAAGTAGGAGCGGTGCGTAAACGCCTGCCGCAAGAGCGCCGGGTTTTTAAACGTGAGGTTAAGACTGTGTGCAAAGGTATGTATGTCGCCCTGGGTGTCGTTCATGTCTTTTTGCCTGTCCGTGCTGGCTTTTGATTATCGTGTAACAACTGCATTGCTTTGGTTACAATTGGGAGCACATCATCGTAAAAGTTAAGTTCGAGAGCGTCGTGGAGTTTAAACCAGCGGGCATCGTCGAGCCCGCCGGTTTGTTTAAGCGTGATTTCCGAAAAAGGCGACTCTGCCAAAAAGTATGTCACCTGTTTGCGTTTTTTACCCACCTCGGGGTCGGAGGCGATATACTCGTTCTCGCCCACCTTGTGTTTGATGGTGATGTCGAGATTCATCTCCTCTTTTATCTCGCGCACGGTGGCTTGCTCGACCTCTTCATTTTCCTCGATACGGCCCTTGGAAAGCGTCCAGTGCCCAAAGATGTCATGCACGAGTGCGAGATACAACTCGCCCTGGTGTTTCGCATAGACTATCGCTCCGCCCAGGCGCTCGAGCGGCATCTGCTCGTACGGGACCGTCTTTTTCTTTTTTGAAGTTTCGTCCTTGCCGGGCTCGCCGAGCTCTTTGTATACCGCTCCCAACACCCCGTTGACAAAACGGCCGCTGTTTTCGCCGCCAAAACTTTTGGCAAGTTCTATGGCCTCGTTGATAGCCACTTTGGCCGGCACCTTGTCGCGGTCGGCAAACAAGAGCTCAAAGAGCCCGAGCCGCAAAACATTCCTGTCGACCGGTGCGATACGCGCAAGCGGCCACTCGGGGGCCGCTTTTTCTATCACGAGGTCAAGGTCGCCACGGCGCTCGATAACTCCTTTTAAAAGGTCGGCCATAAAAGCCGAGTCACCCGCCGCAGGAGCGAACTCCGCCGTGTTACGCAGAAGCGACTCGTGAGCAGAGGCGCTGGTGGCATTGCGGAAGTCCCACTCGAAGAGCGATTGTAGGACGACCGATCTTGAAAGGTGCCTGTTTGCCATTGTTTTTAAAGAGCTCCTCTACCTCCACTCCCCCGCACAAAGAAACAAAGCCGACGCTCCGGTCTGCTGTAGTTACCGGCTCTCGGATTTGCTTCCTTCCTTCTTCTTCACCTTTTCTCGCTTAGCTGCCTTAGCGGCCGCTTTGCTTGCATGGTCAACAACGACACGGCCCTTGTACCGGCCGCACGAAGCACACGCGCGGTGCGACAGACGCGCCGCCCCGCACTCGCAGGTTGAGAGCCCCTGCGCTTTGAGCGCATGGTGGCTGCGGCGGTTAGCCGTGTGGGCCCTGGTGTGTCGCATCCTGACGACCATGCTCACACTGTAGCAAGAACACCCTTAAAACACAATCGGGTGTGGGTATGTGAAAAGCCGGCCGCGTTGATACGCGCCGGCTTTTGATTTTTTCTCCGTTGAAGATTATTCGGCGTGCAGATCTTGACCTGCTTGTGCCGGCGACTGCGAGGTGCGTGGCGAAGGTAAAAACTCCGCACACTTACACGGGATATGTCTTGTCCCATACTTGAGACATACTACCTCGGTAGGTGTCGACCCCATGCAAGGAGAGAACATATCCTCTCCTCCGTATGTGCACCTCGCACAAAGGCACGTTTGATGTTTGCCCTTTCCACCATTTTTTAGACTCACGATTTCCTCCTCAAGTCTTTTGGTTTAAATTTTCCAACCCAAAAAACAAACAACAACTGATGATAAATACTACGCAACTTATGTTGCACTGTCAACTTACAAAAAACTGCGGCGGTGTATAGCTGACGGCCCGTGTTTTTTAAGTGCGCCGTAGTGCGCCTTGGTGCCGTATCCTTTGTGCGTTTCAAATCCATATTCCGGATAGCGCATGGCAAGCCGCCGCATCAGCCGGTCGCGGCGCACCTTGGCGGCTATGGAGGCCAGCGATATCAGTGGCTCGGTTTCGTCTCCCCGTATGATAGTTTGTTGGAAAATAAACCGCGCGGGCGCCTTGAGTGAGCCGTCTAAAAGAATACGGGAGGTTTCTGCCGATGCTTCCAAAGAGCGCAGCGCCCGCGCGAGCGCTACCTGCACGGCAGGAACAATACCTTTAGCATCTATGTAATGTGCAGAGGAAAAAACCACGGCGTAACGCAGACCCTCCTCTTGTTCTAAAATACGCAGCTTTTCAAACCAAATCTCCCGCCCCAGCTCCGACATCTGCTTACTGTCGCGTACGCCCGCAAGCAATGCAAAGTCGAAGTGGCGCGGCACCGCAACCGCTCCAACCGCCACGGGCCCGGCCAAAGGCCCGCGGCCCGCCTCGTCTATGCCAATCAACAATCGCGCCATTAGTAGTAGTATAGAGGTATGGCGGCTCCGTTTGTACACTTGCATGTCCACTCGCACTACTCCCTGCTTAAAGCCCTGCCCAAAATCCCCGACCTGGTAGCTGCGGCAAAAAAAGAGGGGTGCGAGGCGCTCGCGCTCACCGACCTTGGCAGCATGTATGGCACCATCGAATTTATAAAAGAGTGCCGCAAGGCCGATATAAAACCAATCGTCGGGCTCGACATCGCGGCCGAGGGAGGCGGGCGCATCATCCTTTTGGTAGAAAACGCGGCTGGGTACAAAAACCTGCTGGCGCTTATAACCGCCGCCAACTTTGCCGAGCACCAGGGCGAGCCATTGGTGACCCTTGAGGAACTTGCGGGCCGCACCGAGGGGCTCCTTGCCATAGGAAATCATCTGGGCGGAGTTCGTGTGTTTGAGTATCAGAAACTGTTTGGCAAAGATAATTTTTATGCCAATGTCGCGATGCAGGAAATCTTTTATATTGCACCTGGGGACCGGCGCGCGTGGGAAACGCTGTGCGCCATAGGCGAGCGCGGGCCCGCCGACCGTGGCGACATAAACGACGAGGAGGAGAGCTACGCCTTCCCCACCGCTAAAGAAATGCAAAAACGCTTTTCAAAAGAAGCGCTCGATCAAACGCTGGCCATAGCGGCGCGATGCAACCTGGAGATTACTCTCGGCTCGTGGATATTCCCACCCTACCTTACCCAAAAAGGCGCTACCTATGACCAAGAACTGCGCCGCAATATAGAAAAAGGGTTGGCCGACCGCGGGCTCACAAAGACACCAGCCGTATGTGAGCGCATCGAGTACGAATATAAAATCATTTGCGACAAAGGGTACTCGCCGTACTTTTTGGTGGTTGCCGACCTTCTCCATTTTGCTCGCGAAAGCGGGATACTCGCCACCACGCGCGGCAGCGCCGGCGGCTCGCTCATTTCCTACTTAACCGGCGTCACCACCATAAATCCGCTCGAGTATCTGCTACCCTTCGAGCGCTTTTTAAACCCCGAGCGCCCAAAAGCACCCGACATCGACATGGACTTTGCCGACAACCGCCGCGACGAAGTTATAGACTACGTCCGCACAACGTACGGCGAAAACCGGGTAGCACAGATAGGCACCTTTGGTACTATGCTCGCGCGCGGGGTGGTGCGCGACGTGGCGCGTGCGCTTGGGCACCCGTACGGACTCGGCGACCGCATCGCGCGCGAAGTGCCGTTTGGTAGCCAAGGGTTCCCCATGACGCTTGACCGCGCGCTTGAAGAAAACTCGGCGCTGAAAAAAATGTACGAGAGCGAGCCCGACGTACACGACATTATCGACTTGGGAAAAAAAATAGAGGGCTGTGCGCGCCACATCTCGGTGCACGCGGCCGGGGTGGTTATCGCACCTGGACCCTTACTCGAGTACGCACCGCTTCAACGCGACCCAAAGGGGGGAAAAATTATCACCCAGTACGACATGTACTCCATAACCGACGAGTATGGCGGCGTGGGGTTGCTCAAGTTTGACTTCCTTGGCATACGCAACCTGGCGATTTTAGCGCATGCGGTGAAGCTCGTGGAGCATATACGAGGGATAAGAGTAGACATAGAGCGCGTCCCCGTGGATGATGCCAAAACATTCGAGATGCTCGCGCGCGGCGAAACCGAGGGGACCTTCCAGCTGGGCGGCGCCGGGATGACACGGTATCTAAAAGAATTGCGGCCAACCTCCATACACGACATCAACGCGATGGTTGCGCTCTTCCGCCCCGGGCCGATGGAGACCATTCCTTCCTACATTGAGCGCAAGCACAACCCCGCGCTCATTACCTACCTCGACCCGCGGATGAAGGATTATCTCGACTTTTCCTACGGCCTGTTGGTGTACCAGGATGACGTGCTGTTGAGCGCAATAAAAATCGCCGGCTACTCGTGGCTAGAGGCCGACGCTCTGCGCAAAGCGATGGGTAAAAAGATCCCCGCAGAGATGGAAAAGCAACGGGAAAAACTTATCGCGGGCGCGGTAAAAAACGGGATGTCGCCACAAAAAGCGGAACAGTTGTGGAAACTCATCGAGCCTTTTGCGGCGTACGGTTTTGGCAAGGCGCACGCCGCAAGTTATGGGCGCGTGGCATACCAAACCGCGTATATGAAGGCAAATTTCCCCGTGGAGTACATGGCGGCGGTACTCACCGCCGAGGCGGGCGACATCGACACCGTGTCGGTGATGGTGCGCGAGTGCAAGCGCATGGGCGTGCCGGTCCTGCCGCCGGACATAAATGAGAGTTTTGGCGACTTTACCGTGGTGCTTAAGGGGTCGGGAAATCCTAAGGTGGAGCCTATTACTCGCTTTGCTCATGGCTCAGTCTCCACTTTAGGATTTCCCGACCCAAAAAAAGCTCCGCCTCCTGGGGGCGAGACTGAGCCGTCCGCAAAGCGGACTATAGGCTCGCCCCCAGGAGGCGGAGCTGCGGTAAAGGACTCGATCCGTTTCGGCCTTTACTCTATTAAAAATGTTGGCAGCGGTGTGGCCGACAGCATTATAGCCGAGCGTAAAGCACGGGGTCCTTTTGTATCTATCTCCGACTTTTTGCGCCGCATCAAAGACCAAAACCTCAACAAAAGAGGGCTCGAGTCTTTAATAGAGTGCGGTGCGCTTGATTGTCTTGGCGAGCTTGGTTCGACAGACGCCGGCCGCGGCGCCATGCTCGCATCGATAGAGCTTTTGCTAGAGTATCACCGCGAAATGTCCAAAGAACAGCCGCAAGACTCGCTCTTTGCCGGGCAGGGTGACACGGCCGACATCACACTGCCGCCTGCAGAAGCCGCCACGCAAGCACAGCGCCTTGCGTGGGAAAAGGAGCTCCTTGGGCTCTACGTTTCCGGACACCCGCTCGACCGGTTTACAGAACAACTTTCCAAACGGCCGATGACCTTGGAAGAGTTGCACAAAAAAATGACACCGGGTATGACCGCCATTGCGGCGGGGATGGTAGAGAGTGTGCGCACCATATTAACCCGCGGCGGCGACCAAATGGCATTTGTCAAAATCACCGACCACAGCGGCTCGATAGAGGCGGCGGTTTTCCCCCGGGTGTTCGCCGAGCACAAAGACATACTCAAACCCGAGACGGTTATCGCTCTCAAGGGGCGCCTAAGCCAGCGCAACGGCGAGCTTTCCATGGTGGCCGACAAACTCAAGGTGCTGTAATATACCTTTTATATATGGAAGAACGCGATCATAAAAAGTTGGGGCCGGCACTGGGCCTCTTTTACATAGACCAAACGGTTGGCAAGGGGCTCCCTATGTTTTTACCAAAAGGGGCGATAATCAAACGCGAGCTTGAAAAGTTTGTGGTGGAAGAGGAAACCAAACGCGGCTACCTACACGTTATCACCCCCGACCTGGCGCGGTTGGAGCTATACAAAAAAAGCGGCCACTACCCGCACTACAGAGACTCCATGTACGCGCCCATTGTGATAGACGACGAGGAGTTTATGCTCCGGCCGATGACCTGCCCGCACCACTTCCAACTCTACCTGTCTCGACCGCACAGCTACAAAGAGCTCCCGATGCGCATTGCCGAGCTGGCACAGCTATACCGCTACGAGCAGTCCGGCGAGCTGATGGGCCTCCAGCGCGTACGCACATTTTGCCTGGCAGATGCGCACATTATCTGCGCGAACGAAGAGCAGGCAATGCAGGAAATGAGCGACGCGCTCGACCTCATCGAGCATATGGCGGGAGTATTTGGGCTCAAACTGGGCGAGCACTATCGTTACCGCCTGTCGCTTGGCGACCGCGCTAACACCGAAAAGTATTACAAAAACGACGCCGCGTGGGAAAAAGGCGAGGACATGCTGCGCCGCGTGATGCAAAACCGCGAATGCGAGTTCGAGGAGGCCAAAGACGAGGCCGCGTTTTACGGCCCCAAGGTGGACATACAGATGAAGAACGCCAATGGCAAAGAAGACACGGCGTTTACCTGCCAATACGACTTTTGCATGCCGGACCGCTTTAACCTCACCTACATCGGCGAGGACGGCAAAGACCACCGCGCGTTTGTGGTGCACCGCTCCTCCATAGGCGCCATAGAGCGCAGTATGGCGTTTTTGATAGAGCACTATGCCGGGGCCTTCCCCACGTGGCTCTCGCCCGTGCAGGCGCGGGTCTTGCCTATTGCCGACGCGCACAAAACCTTTGCAAAAGATGTTTTAAAACAATTGAAGGATGCCGGTATCCGCGCCGATATAGACGAGAGCAACGAAACGCTGGGTAAAAAAGTGCGCGAGGCAAAGACGGAAAAGATCCCCTACCTTTTGGTAATAGGCGACAAAGAAATGCAGGAGCAAAAAGCGGCGCTGGAAGGCCGCGACCACGGCAAGCTCGGGGTACTGCCTGTGGCCGACATTATTTCAAAACTCAAAGAAGAAATAAAAAACCGATCTTAGAGCTAAAGAACCGATCTTAGAGGTATTACTGAGTCGCAACAGTATGTAATATTTACTACACTATAGTTTCTTATTTATTACATTCCTCTTACCTTATTAAGATGGTGTTGCGGTAGCAGGATATTAGCCGAGTCTGAAGTGGATGCGCAGAGCCCGATCGTCTTCCACCCTATCAACGATCAGATACAAGACATCCCTACCCAATCCAAGCTCCGCTTTGAGTAAAACAACAAACTCTTCACAATTATATGGATATATCCATACGCTATCCTGGAGTCGCACAAAACCGATACCAGTAAGTATTGCCCGCACCTCGCCACGGAGTGCGTCTTTCAGGGATATCAAAAATCACAACGCGCCACTTTTTATCCCATTTTTTGGGTTTTTTTACCTTGTAGCCGCGAAGTTCCCATTGAGCTACACAATTCTTTCCTTTTTTAGTTAGTACAACAAAGGATCCCCGACGGGTCTTTTCCATCATAAGAAATCCCCCTGCGACGAGTCTGGAAATTGCTTTTTTTGTTTGATATTTTTTCTGCCGTTCGTACTGCTTCAAAAAAGGTTTTAGCATTGATAGAGCGTTTGGGGCTATGAGTGCTGTGGAGATTACTCCAACCGCAGCTACCGAGCCGAGTACGGCACGCCGGACAGTGGTCATGCGCATTTTTTTCCGCAGGTCTTTCTCAAGAGATACAGGTGGTTTCATACTTGTAGCGGATAACCTACTATAGAATTTTATTTATTACAATAAGTTTCGATTTGTCACAGATTTGCCACATCAGACTGGTATCAGGAAACACAAAACCCGCCGTACGGCGGGTTTTGTGTTGGACAATGTTTTGCCTTGTCATCCATAGCCATTGGCGACGGAGGGGAGCTCACATCCGCTTTCTTTTATTTATGCGCGGGCGCGAGAAATTTGCGCTGCGATGAACGGGTCGACACCGGACGGGATCTTGGCAGAGACCGGCTCGTTTTTGGAGAAAGTTGGCGCAGTTACCTCGGCTGACTTTTCAACACTCCGCTCTGCCGTAGGCGAACCAAAGAGAAACGAGTTCAGCGAGCGGTAGATGCCGGTCTGTACGCGCTTGACCACCAAGAGGTACGCGATGAAGAAGGCCCACAGCGCGAGGAAGCCCCAGTAGAGCGCGGTGCCAACCGGCCCCAGCTCCAAGCCCGTGTAGGGCACCTGCGAAAGGGTCACATACGGAGTGGTCGGGTTGTTGTAGACAACCGGGTTGTATTTGTAGCAGTTGGGATAGGTACCGTACCAGCCAGACTGACAGGCGGGCTGCGTGTAGGTATTGTAATAATTGTTGACCGGCTGTACCACCTGCGTCGCAGGAATATTGACCGTTACCGTATTGTTGTTGGTGTTAGTGTTGGTAACGGTAGTGGTCTGTGTTTGCTGTTGCTGTTGTGTTTGGGTCTGCGTCTGCGAACCGCCGCCGGTGGAGCCGGACGGGCCGTACGCAAAGCCGTAGTTGCTGTAAAAACCAGGAGAGGAATACGAGTATGAGGGATAGGAGTAAGAAGGAGTGGAGTAGCTGTACGAAGGATACGAATAGTCAATTGAGGAGGTGTAGCTCGGAGTATAGTAGTCGTAGGATGGATAAGAGTAGTCAATGGACGACGTGTAGCTTGGAGTGTAGTAGTCGTAGGAAGGGTATGAGTAGTCTATAGAGTCGGTGTAGCTGGGGTAGTAGCCATAGTCTGCCGCATGAGCAACAGCCGGTGTGATAACCGGAGCGACAGAGAACACAAGCGCCGCAAAAGCGATGCTTACTGCACGAGGTGTGTTGGTCATGCTGTTTTTCATAAATTAACGGCTTAACGATGCTATGTTATCACATCTAATAATTTTGTCAACTCCCCTCACGAGAGTCTAGCTAGGCACCTTGCAAGGCGCGCAGTTAGAAAATAGTGAAGAAAAATGGGAGGCGGGGGTTTGTGTATTGCTACACGCAACCCCGCCCCACCGATGTTATTGACGCACACCGCACACTTGGTGTGCGATGCCTGCCGGCATACCGTTGCGCGGCGGAATCTGGATATCATAACGATATCCAGCCGGCTTGCCACGGCAATTCGGGTCGTCCGCCCGGTCCGGCATGATTTTCTGGACCGCCACCGGGTCGGAGATGTGCAGGACGCATGCCCCGATTTCCCGGACGAAGACCGAGCCTGGGATTTTGCAGCCCCGGCGGCCCTGCTGTTGCTGCTGGCCCTGATACATGCCGGCCAGTTGAACCGGCTGCGGCTCGTCGGCGACCGGCGGCTGTTCACACCGCGCGAACTGGTTCGCGCGGTCCTCGGGCAACATGCCCGCGGCCCGCCCGGCCTTCCATCCGCACATGACTTCGACGTCATGTGAGGAAGGAGCGTAGGTCTGCAAAGCCTCCTCCTGCGATGCAGGTTGGTCGGCCTGTACCACCTGTTCTTCGGCAGGCGGCGGCAGGATTTGCTCCTCCCCGATCTTGACCGGTTCTTCGACCGGCTGGTCGAGGCGGTCGGCCAGCTTCTTGGTCGGCTGTTCGACCGAGGTTTTCTTTTCCTCGGTCGGGGTGGCCGGCAACTCGATCTTGGTCGGCGCGAAATACGTCGACTCCAACAACCAGTTGGACCGAAGGATGCCCAGCCCGGCCATAAAAAAGCTAAACAGCCCGGCCAGAAGGCCGACAAGAAAGAGGACCACAATAATTACGGTCTTCATCTTGCCGCCGGACTTCGGCTTCGGCGAGTCCGGCGGCTCCGGCGTCGCGCCCGGGGCCGGACCAGTCGCCGCCTTAAGAGCGGCATTTTCCGCGGCGAGGCGCACGATTTCCTCGTGTGCCTCCACCAACCGGTCGGTTGGTGTTGGACGTTTCGTCACAGTCTTGGCCATCACTGGCCTCCTTTCTGCCCCCGCAGGGGCGGTTTGTTATTATTTCAGTACTTTCCCTCCTCCGCGGCACCTTCCGGCGCCGCGGTGGCGAAATTGTCTCCTACTTTAGCAAGGCCTTGCCTTGCTATTGCAGGGACATACCCGACCGCCTCTCGATTTAATTCGAGGCGAGCGCGTATGTTCCCACAAACTCCGCCGTGACCACAAAACGGGCGGTCTTTTTGGCAAAGGACAGGTCGCAGGTCACCAACACCAGACGTTTGCCATCCTTGGGCATCTCTATCACATCCTCGTCGGCATCCGCAAGTTTGACCCCAACGACACTGTAGCGATACTCGGCAGAGCCGGAGTATACGCTCACCATCTGCCCGCTCTTCAAATTTTGTATCGAGTTGAAGGCCTTGTACGCCTGATTGTACACGACGGGCAGATTGCTCGAGTGCCCAAATAAAAGTACCGTCCCTTCCTCGCCAAGCAGAGCCGAGGTCGGGTAGCGCACCGCGCCCGAAAGGAGCGCTTGGTCGAGCACTTCTATGTCGGTCGAGGTCGGATTGTTGATTGCAACATCAAGGCCGATATTTTTGGCTACCACGCGCACAGGCGCCTCTTGCGCGCCACTTTGTGATAGTTCCTGTTGAGAAGCAGCGGGAGTCTGTGCCACCGCCGCCGTGGGGTCCGGCGTTGCGCCCACACCCCACAAAAAGGCGTAGGAAAGCAAAAATATGCCAACAAAGGTGGCCGAAAACGATTTCGGCTGGTTGAGTATGCGCGGTATGATGCCTCCTTTGCGAGTTTGCATAGTGTGTGCCCGGTGGTGTATACCTAAACCAGAGCTGTGAATAGCTTATGCCATAAACACCATTTTGTCAATAGCAAAGCTTGACATTAAAAATCTAATATGCTACGATATTTTTTACCTATATGACTGAACACAAAAAAGAAGAGTCGGGTGTCCGCGAGCTTTTTCTGCGCACTGTGGCCATAGTTGGCTTGGTGGCCGTACTCTTGCTTGGCGCATGGGGCATTATCCTTATCGCCTTTAACCTTCCCAACCTTTTTAGTACTCTCGGCGGGAGCGTCAGTTCACTCTTTGCTCCGTCACAGCAGCCGGAGAGCGCTACACCTGCCATCGGTGCTATCGCGCAAGACACACCCGCCACTGTGCCCACAACAAAGAGCAACGCTGCAGTTGCAGCAAAGTCTACCGCTACCGCAAGCACAGGAGGCGCCAGTGCAAAGTATGTCGCGAGCGGCACGCGCACCAACCTCTATGGCGCCGCGGACCTTTCTGTGCGCATTCTTTCCGTTGTGCCTGCCGGCGCGCGCACCAACGTGCAGTTTGAAGTGCAAAACATCGGTTCCAATGTAACCCCAAGCAACTGGACCTTTGACGCACAGCTCCCGCTTACCCCCGCCTACACCTACCGCTCGCAAGGCCAGCAGGCGCTCTACCCGGGCGACAAGATTGTCTACACAATCGGCTTTGACACGCCTTACACCTATACCAACTGGTACTGCACGCTCCAGTACCCAAACTATAACTGCCCGCAGTACAACTATTCGTACAACAATCAGTACCCGTACAACTACTACAACTCTGGTACGTGCTACCACTACGACGGATACAACAACTACCCCACCACTTGCCCCGGTGTAAACTACAACCAAAATTACTACAGCAATTATATTTACGGCTCTAGCAACTATGCATACTTGCCGCAGCAGACGGGCCGCCTGGTCACGGTCACGGTTGACCCATATAATTTGGTAGCCGACTACAACCGCGCCAACAACACCGCCAGCGTTTCTATCTAGTTTAGCAAGGAGCGACGCCGCAAAAACAAATAAAAAAGAGAGTCTAAGACGCGACGGCGTCGAGGCGAGGGAATTTATCAGCAGGAAATTCCCGCTCTCTTTTTTATTTGTTTTTGCGGCGTCGCTAAATATCCAAGTTTGCCAACTTTGCGTTGGACTGGATAAACGACTTGCGGCTTGAGACATCCTCGCCCATCAAAATGTCGAAAACTTGGTCAGCGTCGGCGGCGTCTTCTACCGTAACCTGTTTGAGCACGCGCCGCGCCGGGTCCATGGTGGTTTCCCACAGCTCCTCCGGGTTCATCTCGCCCAAACCTTTGTAGCGTTGGATGTGGAGTTTGGATTTTTTGCCGGAACCAGATGGAAAATCACCTTCTGACGAGCGCAACGCGGCGTCTTCGGCAGTGAGCGAGGAGGAGGGTGATTTTCCATCTGGTTCCTCGCCCTCGCCTTCATCAACCACCTCTTCCTTGCCGACAAATTTCGCCTTTTCTTCCTCGCTGTAGGCGTACACCACCTCCTTGCCCTTTTTTATTTTGTAGAGCGGCGGCTGTGCGATGTAGAGGAATCCGCCGTCGATAACCGGCTTAAAGTGACGGAAGAAGAGGGTTAGCAGGAGCGTGCGAATGTGCGCACCGTCTACGTCGGCATCGGTCGCGATAATAACCTTGTGGTAGCGCAGTTTGGTGAGGTCGAACACGTCGCCTATGGCGGTGCCGAGCGCCAGTATCAAATATTTAATTTCTTGGCTCGCGAGCATTTTGTCGAGCCGCGCGCGCTCGACGTTCAAAATCTTTCCGCGAAGCGGCAAAATCGCCTGGGTGCGGCGGTCGCGCCCCTGCTTGCCGGAGCCGCCTGCCGAGTCGCCCTCGACGATAAACAGTTCCGACTCGCTCGCCTCTTTGCTTTGACAGTCGGCCAATTTGCCCGGCAGGCCAAAACCTTCGAGTGCTCCCTTGCGCAAAACGGAGTCTTTGGCCGCCTTGGCGGCTTTGCGCGCCTTGAGCGCCAGCGCCGCTTTGCCAGCCATGGCGCGCGCATCCTCTGGATTTTCTTCCAAAAAGGCGGCGAGCTGTTCGCTCACTACACTTTCAACCGCGCCGCGCGCCTCCACACTCCCCAGCTTTGCTTTTGTCTGGCCTTCAAACTGCACCTCGCGCAGCTTCACCGAGATAACGGCGGTCAGACCCTCAAGCACGTCGTCGCCGGTAAAGTTCTCTTCGCTGTCTTTGAGTGCTCCAACTTTGCGCGCGTAGGCGTTGAGTGTGCGGGTAAGCGCTGTGCGAAATCCGGTGATGTGCGTACCTCCCTCGCCGTTGTATATGTTGTTTGCAAACGGGGAAATGAGTGAGCGTAAGCCCCCCTCAAAATAAAAAGATTGCGACGGAAAATCGGTGAGATAGTCGCGCAGGTACAACTCTTTGCCAACCTCGGTAAAAGCAATAGTACTTGTGCGCGCGTCTATTATGGTGATGCGCAGACCTTTTACCAGGTATGCCTGCTCGCGCAGGTGCGAAACCACTTTGTCGAAGTCGTACTCGATTGTTTGAAAAATTTCAGGGTCGGCGGTGTAAGTCTGGACCGTGCCGTGGAGTTTGGAGGTACCAACTTTTTTGACAGCTACCTTGCGCTTGCCGCGCACATACTCTTGTACATACGCCGCGCCCTCGCGGTGCACCTCGGTGCGCATCCAAATTGAAAGTGCGTTTACTACCGACACGCCGACGCCGTGCAACCCTCCTGAAACCTTGTACCCTTCGCCGCCAAACTTGCCGCCGGCGTGGAGCGTGGTCATCACCGTCTCGAGAGCCGAGACTTTGGTTTGTTTGTGGGTGTCTACCGGGATACCGCGGCCGTTGTCGGCGATGCGAACGACATTGTTTGGCAAGAGAACCACCTCGATATCGTTGGCAAAGCCGCCCATTGCCTCATCGCGGCCGTTGTCGAACACTTCCCAAATGAGATGGTGCAAGCCGTCAGGACCGGTGGTGCCGATGTACATGCCGGGGCGGCGACGTACCGCCTGAAGCCCCTCGAGTACGGTAATGTCCTCGGCGCTATACCTATGGGGTTTTTTCCCCTGCGCGTCTTTAGGAGTTGTTTTTTTAGCCTTGTTTTCAGCCACAAAATTGAAGAAAGCCCACACAGGCTTTACCTATTTATTATACCAAATACCGGCCTATTTTGAAAGGGTGTGGATAGCCAATCCACCTTGCAAAACAAGGGTTCTAGGGGAGCGACCGGCACTTTGTTTTTTAAAGTCTATTGTATAAATAGGGTCAATTATAAATTAACCTTAATCGTAACGACCGTTATAGCTAAGGTTAAAATGTTTTAAATAATTGATGCTAGCGGATATCAAGCCCTTGTGCCTGGAGAGCGGCGTGAACCCTTGCCATCGCCTCATTTGCCTCTGCTTCGGTCAACGTCCTTTCAAACGACTGGAAGACAAGTCGAAACGCCAGCGACACTTTTCCCTCCCCGCCCGCCCGCCCGGAGTCGTCCGGGCGGGCGGGCTTCTCAAACCGATCAAAGAGATATACACGCACAGCAAGATGGCCCGCTTCCTTTGCGATGTGTTTTTCGATTTCCTCGATTTTTACTTCTCCTGTGGTCCAAAACGCAATATCACGGACGATGTACGGATAGCGTGAGTACGGCTGGTAGCGCCGCGCAGTCGAGAGCGGAAGACTCTCATACGCTGAGGCTTTCTCCGGCTGCAGTTCTTTTTCTGATACTCCTTCCTTTTCATTAGCGGTGCCGATCATTATTTTTTCCTCACCTTCTTTCCAGACCGTCCCGATTTCAAAAAGTTTTATTTCCTCGAGCCCGAGTAGATCTTTATTCGGTCTGTTTTTTTCAATAGCCGCCTGAAGCCCCGGGATCAGGCTCTCGCGCAGGTATGGACGCACGCTGTCTACTTTGTTTAAGACCGCATACTCGCCCGCCTCGGCAAAGACGCTGGTGTACACCTCGCTGTAACCTTGCGCAGCAAGCTCTTCGCGGACCCGCTCTGCGGTATAAAAATTTGGGTTTACTGTTGCCCCCTCTGCATATACCGGCAAGGGAATTTCCGGAATCTTGTCGTACCCAACTATCCTCCCCACCTCTTCCACGAGGTCCTCGGCAATTTCAATATCTAGTCGCTCAAACGGCACCACCACCTCGAACTTCCCCCCTTCTTCTTTGTAGTTAAAACTTAATCGAGAAAAGACATCTGCAACCTCCGCACCTGTGAGCTTTGTCCCAAGGACGTTGTTTACTTTATCTACCGAAATCTCGACTCTTTTTTCTTTCTGGGGTGCGGGGTACACATCCACAAACCCTTCCGCCGCTCCGCCGGACAACTCTACAATAAGTTTTGCCGCCTGGCGCATACCATACCCCGCAAGTTCCGGTGAAAGTCCTTGCTCAAAGCGTATTGAGGCATCAGTGCGCAGTTTAAGGAGCTGTGAGCTTTTGCGGACAGAAAAACTGTTGAAGTTAGCCGCCTCTATGACGATGTTTTGCGTCGTCTCGTCTATCCTATCGGCCATGCCACCCTTAATGCCTGCTATTCCCACCGGGCGGTCTGCGGCGGTAATAACCAATGTGGAGCCTCCAAGCTCGTACTCTTTTTCGTCGAGTGCTTTGAGTACCTCGCCTTGCCGCGCGAGGCGCACGCCTATGGCGCTGCTCCCGAGCCGCCCCGCGTCAAAAGCGTGCAGGGGCTGGCCCAGGTTAAACATCACAAAATTGGTTGCGTCGACAATGTTATTTATAGCGTGCTGACCCATGGCCGTAAGGCTCTTTTGAAGCCACTCGGGCGAAGGGCCGACCCTTACCCCCGTGATATATCCCGCCAGATAACGCGGGCACAAGGCCGCATCTTCCACCACCACGGTTACCCGGTCTGTTTTCTTTGATATATCAAACCCGAGCGAAAACGGGTCGCGGGTCATCGGGATTTTTAAAATGGCGGAAAGCTCCTTGGCTATGCCGCGGTGAGAGAGGCAGTCGTGCCCGCGGTTGGGGGTAATTTTTACGTCCAAGATATCGTCACCGTCTATATTTTCTATCCCATCTATCTCAAATGTGTGGAAGGTAAGTGCTTTCGCTAGTATGTCTGTAGACGGGAGTGTTTCATCAAAAAAATTCTGCAACCACTGGCGCGATATTTTCATAACCTAAAATTGATTTACAAAACGCAGGTCTGCCGAGTGCATAAGCCGCACATCGTCTATCCCCCATCGCAGCATAGCCAAGCGGTCGAGTCCCATGCCAAATGCAAAACCCTGAAATGTGGTATGGTCCACACCCGCGTTTTTGAGGACTTGTGGATGAACCATACCGGCGCCCATCATCTCTATCCACTTGTCCCGCAGTTTTTCCGGCACCTGCTTGCCCACCAAGCGCGCGTCTACCTCTACCCCCGGCTCGACAAACGGAAAGTAGCTTGGGCGAAAGCGGACTTCGACCGACGCTCCCTTAAATATCTCTTGGTAAAAGCGCGCCAGCGTGTCCTTGAGGTGTGCGAGCGAAATATCTTTGCCCACGCAGAGCCCCTCGAGTTGGTAAAACTCGGCCTCGTGGGTCATGTCGGTCGCCTCGTTGCGAAACACCTTGCCCGGGACAATGATGCGGTACGGCGGCGGAATACCCTTTTGTATTTGCTCTTCCATATAGCGGATTTGTACGTTGCTGGTGTGTGTGCGCAACACCATGCCCGGAGAGTCTTTAATAAAAAAGGTGTCCTGCATGTCGCGCGCGGGGTGGTCTTTGGGGACGTTGAGCGCATCAAAATTGTGCCACTCGTCTTCCAAGAGCGGCCCCTCTGCAAAAGAAAAACCCATGCGATAAAAAATGTCGTTTGCCTCCCGGATAAGGAGCGAGAGCGGGTGTATGTGTCCCCTCGACTGCGCTTTGGATAAACCTACATTGATATCCATAGAAGTAGAACAATTATGGCTCAAAAGCGTCTAAAATGCTATAGTTCCTGCCATGGATCTAGGGGCCCTTGGTGTATATGCATGCCTTTTTATGGGCCTCTACTTCGAGGTGTTTTTGCTGATCAGTTTTTTTGAAAAACGCCCGAGTCAAAAGACCGCTCACGGGCCGCGCCGCTTCCCCGCTGTTTCTATCATTGTGCCCTGTTATAACGAAGAGCGAACTATTGCAGCAACCGTGCAATCGCTCTTGGCGCTTGAGTATCAAAAAAAAAAACTCAATATTGTGGTGGTGGACGAGAAGGTGTATAGGCCGCGCAATCTTCTTGAACACATGCAGGCGGTTGAGTATATCTTTGGCGTCTTTTTTAAAAAAATGTTCGACAATCTCGCCTCTATAAGCGTTTTGCCGGGACCATTTTCGCTCTATCGGCGGGAGGTGTTTCAGAAGGTGGGGACCTTCCGACATGCGCACAATACGGAAGATATGGAAATGGCCTTTCGCATGCATGCACACGGGCTTAAAATCGCAAATGCGCACACGGCGTATGTCCATACCACGGTACCCAAGACACTACGCACATTGCTTACCCAGCGGGTGCGCTGGTCGCAGGGGTACCTGCAAAATTCACTAGATTATCGGTACATGTACGGTAACCTGCGCTTCGGGCATTTTGGTATGTTTACGCTCCCGTTTGGGCTCGCGGCGTTTGCGGCCGGGCTCTACCTAGCGGGCTATATGCTCTACCACGTGGCGACAACCCTTGGGGCCCGCACGCTTACCTTGTGGGCAACCGGCATACCGTTGCGTCCTCCTGCATTACCCACTGAATGGTTCTTCCTTAATACAAGCATGATGCTATTTTTGACCGTCGCAGTTTTTTTGATGACCTTGGCTGCTATTATCCTTGGAGCGCGTATTGCACAAGCGCGTTTGTCTGCCAAATCTCTTGCTATATATTTTGTGCTCTTTGGGTTTGTGGCACCGCTGTGGCTCCTGCGTGCCGTGTGGAATACCGCTCGAGTACGCGAAAGTGTGTGGCGGTAAGTTAAGTCGAATACCACTACTATATGAAAGACTGGCGCAAATATATATTGGCACTCATCATCACAGCGGCAATGTTTGTGACCGCCTTTTATCTTACGAGTATGCTCAACTCCGCCCGCCTTGCCGACATTCGCGGGGCGCAAGAGCAAATTGCGATAGACCTCCTTTCGTCCGAAACGCAGTTTGAGCTGTTGGGTAACCTCGACTGCAACCTTATCACCCAAAACCCCATACTCTCCGAAGAGCTCAACTCCATGGCCGAGCGGCTCTCCTTTGCTGAAAATAATCTCAACCCAGAGAACGACAATGTGGTGCGCCTTAAAAAGCAGTACACCTTGCTTGAGATAAAAGACTATCTGCTGATGGAGCAGATTAGCAAAAAATGTAACACTAGTCCGGTATCAATACTCTATTTTTATTCCAATCAAGATGACTGCCCGGACTGCACGCGCGCCGGTGATGTGCTGACATACCTGCGGCAAACATATCCAAGCTTGCGCGTATACTCGTTTGACTACCACCTTGACTTGGGCGCGCTACAAACACTCATTTCCTTGCGCAAGGTCAAGGCCGACCTCCCCGCATTGATAATCAACAATCGCATTCCGGTGTACGGCTTTAGAAACCTTGAGGAGACGCGCGCCCTTATCCCCGAGCTCAAAGATCTCGCCACCTCAACAACAGAAACAAAATAAAAATAGGTTGACTGGAGCCGCCTCCCAGATTCGAACTGGGGACCTTCTCTTTACAAAAGAGTTGCTCTACCGACTGAGCTAAGGCGGCGCATGGTACTATAGTTAACGCTTACTCATCCAAGATCACGCGTTCGCTCGGTGCGCGTTTGAGGAGCTTCTTTTTGTGGTCTGCCACTTCTCGTAAAAACGCCGAGACCTCTCCGGCGCCCTTGGGAGCGCGAGTCTTTTCACGCACGGTA
>JACOWS010000006.1 GCA_016176685.1 Patescibacteria group bacterium
CACCAGAGCAGAGGCCGCAGATGCGACAATAGCGATGCCGCTTACCTTGAGTATGGTCACAAAGGAGCGGCGCATGAGCGCGGGGTTTGCCATAGAGACGCCGAGCGAAAGCCCCAACATTGGGTAGAGGATGGGCGCGATGAGCATACTGCCTATGACCACCGTCTCACTCCCCAAGAGGAGCCCGAACGAGGACATAAAGACCGCGAGGGTGATCATAAAGAAAAAGTCGAAGTCGGGCGTGGCCCGCTCTACCAGCGTTTTAACCGTCCTCAGCTTGTCTTCTTCCCCAACGGTTTGGAACCGCGATACCAAGCTCATAGGGGTATAGTATAGCAAAAAATAAGGAGCAGCTGCTACATGGCAGCTGCTCAAAATTCTTGCAGTTTATGTCTACTTTTTTATTTTTGCCGAGAAAGAACCACCCTGTGAAAGGTAACGTCTTCGTGGAGCAGTACGCGACCCGGTGTCGCGCCCGGAGCAAACACCTTTTCTGAATACAGCCCGTGGCTTTGTTCGCTGGCGTTCTCTGTGTTGAAAAACGCATAGAGCAATCTGGGGTCGAAACCTTTCGGCCCCAGGTCAATCATATCTTTGTCTCGGTATGCCGGATGATCCTTGACCCAGACACACCGCCCCCAAGTCGCCCAACGTGGGTCTCCAAACTCAACCTCTAGTTTTTCGAGTTGGTACCCCGTTGAGAGGTATTGCTCGACGACGGTTCGTGTGAGATATTCTCCGCTCAGTTCTATCTCATCAACTTCAACGTCGACCTGGCGGGGGTGAACGTTTATTTTCTGCACAGTTTCACCTCCATAAGTGCTAGAGTATGGATCTTGTCCGTCAAAATACTACAATGAAATCGAGAAAAAGTCTAGGTAATTCCGATTGCGAGTCCTTAAGAACGCGCAAGCGCCCCGGGGTTTTGGCTGTTCCAGGCAAAGAGTGCCACGGCGGCTGCGGCGGCAACATTGAGCGACTCGCAGCGCGGGTTAAGCGGTATGGAAAGCGTGCTGTTGCACAGCGCCTGTATCGGCTTTGACAATCCGAGCGCTTCATTGCCGAACACAAACACTGCGGGCGCGTTGAAGGCCTCTTGCATAAGCGGCCTGCCATTCCCCCCGGCAAAACCGTACACATTAAACCCCCTCTTTTTTAAATCACGCAACGTGTTTTCAATACTTTCTATGGGCACCAGCGGTATGCGCAAGGCCATGCCCGCAGAGGCCTTGACCACCGCGCCGGATACTTGCGCCTGGTGTTTGGTGGGTATGAGCACCGCCATGGCGCCAAAGCCCGCCGCAGAGCGTATGATAGCGCCAACATTGTGCGGATCTTCCACGCCGCACAAGAGCACCAGCATTGTTTCCTTGCGGGGCTCGAGCTTTTCCGCAAAGGTGTTGTATGGCACCAGCAGTTCGTGGAGCGAGAGCGAAGCCATAAGCCCTTGGTGTGCCGTGCCGCGCACCATGTCTGAGCGCGCCTGCCCTAGCGCAAGCGGCCCCGTAGGCACGCCGGCCTTGGCAATGAGCGACTGCACGCCCTTTTCAACCGTGCGAGTGTCTACATACACCTTAGTAACCGCTTTGGGCGCATGCGCGAGCGCCTCGGTTACCGCGTGTTTGCCGTATATATAAATTTTAGTTTGCTTCATGATAGGTATGCAAATTGTACAACAAAATATCGAAAAAGAAAAGGCCGCCTATGTGGCGGCCGAGTTATCATTAGCGGCCCACCAAGAAAGATTGGCTGGCCTATTGTCTTTTCCTATCTTCACGCCGCGCGTAAAGAAGCGTCGCCAATGATACGACGAGCGAAACAAGCGCAATGAAGAGGTAATTTTCCACTTCGGCACCAAGAAATATGGTGTGGAATGTTCGTTCTGGGTTGTATGCCCAAGCGCGCCACGCGAGTGCAAACCGTTCGGCGATCGCCGTGTAAACGAGGCCTCCTAGCATAACAACCCAAATGATGCGCCAATATCGTTTTGGAAGTTCTGCACTTCTCGGCTTCCTCAAGCGCATGACGAGGTACAACAGAATCGCCAAGCCTGTGAAGATAATTGTGGTGGCTGTGAATGCGAAGATACCGAGATTCATATGCCGCCTCCATCTGCTTGCTCACGAAGCTCAAGCCGTCTTTTCAAGAGCAGGGTAACGGTTGATATCATCATCGTGACGAAAATAATAAACAGATACTCTTCCAGAGGTAGGCCCGCAATCCAAAGCCCGACATTCGTGTCGCTCGGGAAAAGCCAAATTTGTGTCCGAACAGCCCACACATCCCACGGAACGCTAAAAAGGAGTGCCCACCCGATGCAATACAGAACAGTGCGCTTGTATTGCAACAGGTATCCCCAATTCAATGCCCACATCAAAATGATAGGTAGCCACACGAACAGGAGCAGCCATGCTAGATAATTCATTATTGTCCTCCTTTGTGAAAGAGTACTGTGGAACTACCAGAGTGCAACTTGCTGGAGCTTCCGACATCCGAAAAGACAATACAGTATGTATTTTAAAAAGTCGAATTGCGGCTCTTATAGCAAAAGAAAAGGCCGCCTAAAAGGCGGCCTTTTCTCTAACCGGTGCGTAAATTACGCGCGGGTTACATTGACGGCGCTCAACCCTTTCTGCCCCTCCTGAACTTCAAAGGAGACACTGTCGCCTTGTTTAAGTTCGTCGAAAGTGACACCGTTGAGATCTTTGGAGTGGAAGAAGAGGTCCTTCGTCTCGCCTTCGCGAGCGATGAAACCAAATCCCCTATCCGTCAGAGTCTTTATTGTTCCTGTCATATTTTTGTGTTTGCTTTTGCTTTTTTGCTGTTTGAGAAAACCGACCTCTTTTCTTTAGTCTCTAGGACCGCCTCTATAGTAACAGACTCCTACCCCGCTGTCCACAAGCCCTGTAAGAGCATTATTTACCGCCCTTTTTTGGTTTTTTCTTATCCTTTTTGTATGCGTTGTTTCCTTTCGCCATAAACTTAATGTTATTTGATATTCTAAAAGTATATCATCGCTCGCTAGCCCTCGGCTAAGGGCATGGTGCAAATTCGCAATTCGGGCCTACTCTGCCCACCGCGGAGCCGTCGGGGCATAGTTTTGCTTCCATGGTACAGGCAACAGGTGGCGGGTTATTACTTACACCGGTTCCGGCAAACACCACCGGGATCTCGAGCGCATCATCGTGTTCGGGCAGGCCCGACGGGTTGTCTTTTTTGAGGATAAGCGTCCCTCTATTGCTATAGATGTTTTCATCTACCGTGAAGGTGAGTGTCGCTTCAAATGGCACAAAATCAGTCGTCATCCACTCGCTCTTGGCCGTTGCAATGCCCTGCGCGACAATCCTCCCGTCCCAGTCGGTCAAAAACACCGGGAAGCTCGCCTCAAAAAACCAATTTCCCCGCGCCTCTCCCAGGATGGTGAGCGGGCTAATGACACTCTGGTTTGGGCGCGGAGAGTCTAAGCGGATGAGGTCGGCATGAGAGTTTACCGGTTCTGCGGCACGAGGATTGAAAAATAAATATATGCCGGCGGCAACAACCAGCAGAACCAGTATGCCAGCTGTTCTACCCGCAAAAAATCTTATTGGTTTCATAGAAAAATTACAAATAACTATCGAACCAAATGGCGTGACAGGTATAGCCACCTTTGTTTTTCTGTAGATAATCCTGATGATATTCTTCGGCTCTATAAAATTTAGTTAACGGCTCAAGAGTAGTTACCACAGGATCCTTCCAGCGCTTCGATTTATTTACGATGGAGATAAAATCTTCTCCCTCTTTTTTCTCCTCCTCGTTTCCATAGAAAATAGCCGAACGATAGGAAGTTCCTCGATCGTTTCCTTGTTGATTTAGAGTTGTTGGATTATGAATCTGGAAGAAAAAGTCCAGAAGCTTTCGGTATGTTGTTTTCGATGGGTCGTACTCTATCTCTAGGGCTTCGGCATGGCCTGTATGATTCTCATACGTCGGGTTTGCATTTGTTCCGCCCGTATAACCAACCTCGGTACTTATCACTCCAGACTGAGTTCTAAACAAATCCTCAAGTCCCCAGAAACATCCCCCGGCAAGTACAATTTTCTTATTCATAGTGTCTGGCTTTAAAGTCTGCAAAGCAAACGGAGTTTATGCAATACCTCTTTCCTGTCTTTGTAGGGCCGTCTTCAAACACATGTCCAAGATGTGAGTCACAAACCGCACAGACTGTCTCTGTTCTTTTCACACCATGGGAAGTATCCTCAATATTTCTTACAGCACCGGGTAAGGCTTCATCAAAACTTGGCCAGCCCGTACCAGAATCAAATTTTGCCTCTGCTTTAAAAAGTGGATTTCCACATGCGGCACATTTGTAGAAACCATCTTTGTCCGGATGAATGAGTTTCCCAGAAAAAGGAGCTTCCGTACCTTTTTCTCGTAAAACTCTGTACTGTTCACTAGTTAATTTATTTTTAAATTCTTCATCCGTTTTAGGTGTGTTTTTATCGTTCATATGTTTTGGCCGACATTTTAGTCTATTCTATCATCTTATAAATTTAGCATATGCTTCAGTCTAGTACAGACCTATTAAAACAAGAGTTACAGCACTTGTGGCAAAGGCACCGAGTGTCTTAAGGAATAAGTTTACAGACTTTTTCTTTTCTCCTTCGAGAAAAAGCTGCAGCGGCTGATACAAAAAAATATAGCCCATGCACGCAGCAGAGAACACAAACAGCGACAACATCGCAATTGGTATAAAGATGCTTTCTTCCTTACCAAAAAATAGTGGAGCGTAATGCAATAACGAAACTACCAAAACTATATACAACAGTGCCGCAAGAGCATTGATGATAGGATTTTTTGTCACATTGTCTGTAACTTTTTAAAGGGTATAGAAGTTTCCTTTTTGCTTTCTTGGCAGACTCGACTTTTAGTCACGTTTTTTAATTATATCAAAATCGGCTGACCTCCTCGGATTCGGATAATTCTACCATCAAGCTCCACAAGGCTTTTTTGATGCTTTTTATTCTACCATTTTGACGCTCCTCGGACGAGCTAAATCCCGTTCTGCTTAGTGTAGTTACGTTGCATCATTCCCGCCGCTTTCTTCATGCCGAGATCTTCATAAAATACCTGCAGTTCAGTGTCGCACAGGAGATCAATCATATAGAATTCTTTGAGCACCAACAGCATTCGAGTAACGAGCTCTTTACCAATCCCTCGCTTTTGATATTCAGGCAACACTTCGAGAAAAGGAATGTACGCCGCCAGATGCTTATCAGTTATAGCAGTGGCAAACCCGACAACTTTTTTGCTTTGTGGATCTAATGCAAGCAGAACATAATCACTATCACGAAGCAACTCCAAATGGCGAGCGGGAGTGGGTGGATTCTGCCACCCCACAAAAAATCCCTGCAAGTCATTCTCTTTAACATTTTCCAACGATGAAATAAATTCGATGTTACCCATGACATTTATTATCTCACAGACTAATCAATAAAAAACGATGCTCTTCGGACATCGAACTCTGTTATTTGAAGAGTGCCAACTTCTTTTCTCTATCCCAATGCTTAATCTCGGCCTCGCGGTTGCGAGCCTCTGTGAGTGTACCGTAGGTCTCAGAGTATCTAAGAACCACCGGGCGACGAATCTTGGTGTAATGCGCTCCCGACTTTGCGCCATTATGTTGCATTAGTCTCTTCTCCAAGTCATTGGTGCATCCCACATACAAAGAGGAGTCTACGCATTCGAGAATATATACGTATTGCATAGTCGAAGTCCCCTCGTCTGCCTCGGGACGATTGAAAATCTAAGACGCCTTACAGGCGTTAAGATTTTCTAATCGGCTGGGGGACAGGGATTCGGACCCCGATTAACGGCTTCAAAGGCCGCTGTCCTACCATTAGACGATCCCCCAATACGCTTTGAGAATAGCAGATTTTATACCTAGCCACAAAACCCCCAAACTCCTCACGCTCCCCTCCGAACCTCTCCCTCTCACCAACACCCTTACAAACTTGAGAATGTTGGTGTGTTGTGTATACTCCAGTGCATGAAAAAATTAAAGACTGCTAGGCAAATGGAGCACCACTTAAAAGGCATCTCAAATCATTATCGGATAGAGATATTACTGCTTATCGGGCGGCACGAGAGCATTACTCTTGAGACCATCGCTTCAACGCTGGAAGCGAACGAGAAGACCATAGGAGAACATACGAGGCGGCTTTACCAGGCGGGACTGATTTCCAAAAAATATAATGGCAAATATGTAGAACACCGGCTGTCGCCCTACGGCAAGAATTTTGTACGCTTTCTCAAATCCCTCCAAACTCTATAACATCATCCTTACAAACTTGAGAATGTAAGGATGTTTTAGATGGGGTTGGGTATTGCAAGTTCTGTTGGCTATACAAGTGGATATGCAAGATGGCTACTCTTTAGTTCCAAACAAGCGGTAGAGCGCCAGCTCAAGCGGGAGCGCTGGCAGTGGGGCGCGCGGCGTTTCCACAAGCGCGGTAAGAAGCTCCGCGAGCATTGCGGAGTTTATTGCCGCCCCCGAAGCGCCGGCGAGTTTTTTTATCAGCACCATATCGTCTGTTCCAAACTGATACTCCAATTCCTTTTCCATCTTCGGCGCAAAGCGTGCAAGCAAAACCGCTCGCACTCGGGCAACCGCCACCAGCACAAACACGCGCGGCTCTGCCCCCTGCCTAAGCGCGGTATGGAAAGCGCTGACCGCCGCGGCGATGTCTTTCTCTGCCAGCGCCTGCAAAAAGGCGCCGACAAGCTTGGAAGGAGGTGCCCCCACCACCGCCGCCACCTCGTCTTCCGTCAGTGTCGCATCGGGAGAGATGGTGAGCACCTTTTGCAAAATCCCCAGCGTGTCGCGGAAGGAACCCTCCCCCATCATGGCAATAAGTTCCGCACCGGCCGGCGCCAAGCGTGTGCCTTCTTTTTTGGCAATGTCGAGCGCCAGTGTTTTGAGCACCTCGTGCGACGGTTTTTTAAAGTGGAATACCTGGCAGCGCGATTGCACCGTCTCCGGCACCTTCTCTAGCTCGGTTGTGGCCAGCACAAAAATAGCGTGTTCGGGCGGCTCTTCCAACGTTTTCAGCAGTGTATTGAAAGCGTCTTTGGTAAACATGTGCACCTCGTCGAGTATGTAAAATTTATAGGTTGAGGAAAATGGCAAGGTTGAGACACCCTCGCGCAGAGTGCGTGCGTCGTCTACCTGGCGGTTGGAGGCCGCGTCTATCTCGTAGACATCCTCGTCGTGAGTGCCGAGGGCGTGCGCCAAAATGCGCGCCATCGAGGTCTTGCCCGTGCCGCGCCCGCCGGCAAAGAGGTACGCATGGGCGACCTTTTTTTGTTTGACCGCCGCTTCCAATACCTTGGTGATATGCTCTTGCCCAAGCACCTCGGCAAAGTTTGCCGGCCTATAGGTGCGATACAGCGCCATCGGCGTACGCTCTGTTTCGACTTTTTTCATTGCTTACTTAGTATACCGTTTAGAAACCGCTCTATCACCCGCTCTACCTCCCTTGCATTATTTGCCTCCATCAATGCTATACGCAACTCTTTGGCGCTGGGGCTAGCCACATACGCCTTAAAATGCTTTTTCATTATGGCGAAATTTTTGATGTCGCCCAACAGCTCTTCAAAAAGCTTGGTGTGTTCTACTACTATTCGCAAACGCTCTTCAAGCGAAGGCAAAAAGCTTTGGACAAATGGTCTGGCCCGAAGCCCGCCTGAAGGCGGACGAGGGAAACCCGAGGACCTTTGTCCAGAGCTTTTTGCTGAAGCTTCATCGAACAACCACGGCCGGCCAAAAATGGCGCGGCCGAGCATAATGCCGTCTGCGCCTGTTTCTTGCGCTTTGGCGCGAGCATCGTCAATGCTCAACATATCGCCATTGCCTATAATAAGCGTTTTGCTTTTCATTTCATCGCGGATCTCGACCGCCTTTTTTATCCGCTCCCAATGCGCGGGTACTTTTGACATTTCTTTGCGGGTACGCGCATGTATCGCTATCGCGGCAGGTTCTGCCACAAGGAGCGCCGGTAGCCACTCTTCTAGTGTGTCTTTGTGGTAGCCAAGCCGCGTTTTGACCGAGACAGGCAAATGCCGCCCGCCGGGCAGACTCCGTCTGGAGACTCTGTCGGAACGAGCACTCTGGGCGGCGCCGCGTTTGGCCGCGGCTATAAGCTCTTGCGCGAGCTGTGGATTAAGTATCAGCTTTGCCCCGGCACCCTGTTTTTCTACCACGCGGTCAGGGCAGCCCATATTGATGTCCACGCCGTCAAAACCGAGGCGCGCCGCCAGTACCGCGGCTTTTTCCATATGCGCCGGAGTGGCGGTAAAAAACTGCGCCACTATCGGCCGTTCGGTTTCCGTATACAGTAGATCGCGCAAAAGTTTTTGCCTTCCCGCTTCCGGCGCGAGTGCCAGGCCGTCGGCCGAGACAAATTCCGTCCACAGCACTGCCGGGCCGGCGGGCTTGCTGTACTTTGCTATGATGCGACGAAAAGCCGCATCGGTGACGTTAGCCAGCGGCGCCAAACAAAAAAACGGCTTAGGTAGTGAGTCCCAAAAGCTTTGCATGCCAGTACCCTACTGCCCTTTTAGCTTATAGTACAGTTTGTCGCCAAAGCGAAGGTCAAGGTACTCGAAGTCGGGCAAGGCGTGGGTGGTAAACGGCTCGGCGGTGAGTGCCAAGGTAAAGCGCTCGTATACGTCGGCACTGTTGTCGTCAATGGAAAAGATGAGCAAAAAATCTTGCTGGAAGTACACGCGCGCGTCGCCGCCTTCGTCTACCACTACTTGCCGCACCGGGTCTTCCGGTTGGGTTTTTCCAATAGCGGCAACCAGGGCAAAGAGGGCGCGATAATTTTTTTCTGTCAGATATTGCGCGGGCAGTGAACCTCCAGCCAAGAGCGGCGTCGCGGTACCAAAGTACCGCACATAGGCATCGCCGGAAAAGTCGGCTGCAGGCGCATACACCACCCCTCCCTCATCCATTAGCGCACAGCCCGTAGAAGAGGCGCCCGCACCGCACCATAGCGCTTGAGGCGCGCGCTCTGCGACCACAACCGCAAGCGTGTCAAAGTTTTCCGCATGCACGATAGCACTTTTAAGCGCCGGGAATAGTTTAAGCAGGTTTTGCTCGATGGCGCGCTTGGGGTAAAAAAAGATGCTGTCTTTGGGGATAGCGTATAAGTATGCGCCGGAAATCGCATCGCGTATCGCCTCTCTAACCTGTGCCGTGGTGACACTTTCGGCACCGGAGATGTCGATTGCCGTCACGCGCACAAAAGGCGCATGTAAAAACCATATTGCTCCGCCACAGAGCACTAGTAAAAGCGCGCCCAACACAAGCGCTATACGCGCGCGGCGCCCTCGGCGCCGCGCGCGCACTTGAGACATTGGAAAAGAGACGCGAGCCATACCCTTATAGTATAAGCGAAGCAAAAAATAAGATAAAAGTGAGTCCGAGGCGCGTCGGCGCCGAGGCGAGGGAATTTATCAGCAGGAAATTCCCGCTCATTTTTATATTATTTTTTGCTTCGCCCTACAATTTCACCTTTTCTATTTTCTCTTTCCCCAGATACGCCTGGAGTGCTTTTGGCACTGCAACCGAGCCGTCCGCCTGCTGGTAGTTTTCAATAATAGCTATAAGGGTGCGGCCTATGGCTATGGCGGTCGCATCATTCATATGTACATGTTCGCTCGTACCATCAGTGCGTCTAACTTTTGTTCCAAGTCTCCTCGCCTGGAAGCCGCCCACATAGTCGGCGCTGTGCGTCTCGCGGTAGACATTCTGCCCCGGCATCCAGGTTTCTATATCTATCTGCCGCTGGTCGGGAAAGCCCATGTCGCCGGTGCAGACAATGATAGTTTGGTGCGGCAGCCCGAGCCCCCGCATCAGATGCTCTTGTATCGCCACCATAAAGTCCTGTTCGGCGATGCCGTCCTCCGGTTTGATAAAACTCTCCATCTCGAGCTTATCGAACTGGTGTTGGCGCAAAATACCCTTGGTGTCTTTGCCATAGCTGCCTGCCTCGCGGCGGAAAGCGGTCGAGTATCCTACGTAGCGTATAGGCAGGCGCGTCTCGTCCAACATCTCGTCCATATGCAAGGGCCCCAGCGTATGCTCGGCACTGCCTATCAAAACCAGGTCGTCCTTTTCGAAATAAAAGCGGTCTTCAATGGGGTTGAGGCGGGCCATCCGGTTCATCACCTGGGAGCGCATAAAGGCCGGCGGGATAACCGGCACAAAAGGTTTTGGGTCTACAGAAAGATTCGCTTTTTTTGCTATTTTCGCCAAGGCCTCTCGCGAGGTTAAAACGCCAAGTGCAAATTGCAGGAGCGCAAACTGCATAAGCGCAAGGTCGCCCTTGAGGTAGGTAAAGCGCGCGCCGGAAATATCGGCCGCTTTTTCGCTGTCGATGATGCCCAGCGTTTTGCCGATGTCCCAATGCGCCTTGGGTTCAAAATCAAACTTTGGTAGCTCTCCCCACTGCCTGAGCACCTTGTTGCCCGACTCGTCTTGCCCCACAGGCGTGTCTACCGACGGGATGTTGGGGATTTGTATAAGCAGTGATAGCAGCTCTTTTTCCAGCGTTTGGTATTGCTCCTCCAGTGCCTTGGCTTCTTCTTTTGACTTTTTACCGGCCTCTGCATCACGGTTATCAGCCGCCTCGTTGCGGCTGCGGTTTGCATCGGCAAGCTTTCCCGCCAAGACCTTGCGCAGGTCGGCAAGCGTAAGGATTTTGTCGAGGTCTATACCCTCTCTTTTTTTGTTTTTGATAGCCGCGCGCACCAGCTCCGGGTTCTCGCGTATAAAGGTGATGTCAAGCATATAACTATGGTATATGTGTATCCTACAATGCCATTTCCTATACGACAAATACGGCCACGGGGTTTCCCCATACTGCTTAAAGAAGTTCCGGACAAGCCGGCGCAGCTCTACATGCGCGGGACACTGCCGCCACCGGAGCACCGGCTCCTGTGCGTGGTTGGCTCGCGCGCGTGCAGCGCCTATGGCCGTCGGCAGACCCAAAAACTCATCGCCGGACTTGCGCGGGAAAAGGTGGCTATTGTCTCGGGGCTCGCGCTTGGCATAGACTCCGAGGCGCACAAAGCGGCGCTCGATGTCGGGCTGCCAACCGTGGCGGTGCTCCCCTCCTCTTGTGACGACGCATCGCTCTACCCCGCTACCAACGCAGTCCTTGCGGGGCGGATACTTAAGAGTGGCGGCGCCCTGCTTTCCGAGCGTACCGCCCCCTGGAAAGCGCATATACACGACTTTGCCGCTCGCAACCGCATTATGGCCGGCATGTCGCAAGCAACTCTTATTATTGAGGCGGGAGAAAAGTCGGGCACGCTCATCACCGCGCGCCTGGCGCTCGACTACAACCGCGAGGTGCTGTGCATACCGCACGAGCTCGAGCGCATGGGCGGCGCCGGGGCCAACCGGCTTCTGCGGCAAGGGGCAACACTGGTGCAAAACAGTGCCGACATTTTAGAGGCGCTGGGTTTTACGGCAAGAGCCCCCGTGCAAGCGCCTCTCCCAACCGACCTCACCCCCGAGGAGACGTCGGTGCTCCACACCCTTGCCGAGCCCTTGGCAAACGACGAGATCATCGAGCGCTCGGGACTCTCGGCACAGGAAGCAAACGCAGCGCTCTCTTCTCTCCTTATCCGCGGGCTCATCGTGGAGCGCCTGGGTAAAATCGAGCGCCAGTAAAAAAGTAATTCGCCCAACAAATAGTTGACAGGAAGGTTTATTTATAGTAATTAGTAGTAAATGCAATTGAAGATTTCTGTAAACATTTTGACCTCGCGGGCCATTCAGGCCGGACTCTTGGTATGGCATAGCGCTCTGCGCGTGGGCTTCTGGAAGATAGGTGCCGCGGTGCTGGGCCTCTTGCTTGGTATAAACGCGGCCGGCCACCTGTTTGGTGCTACAAAAGCCGAACAAGCGGCCACCGACGTGCGCACCGTCTCGGTGCGCACGGTGGCCGACCTCGTCAACGAAGGCGAGCCGCTCTCGGTCGCCGGCACGGTAAGTTCCAAGTCGGAAGCATCCGTGCTTGTGCAAAAAACGGGCGGCGTGGTCGGTGTGTACCATCAGCTCGGCGACTACGTTTCCGCCGGAAGCATTATTGCAGAAATCGACAGTGCGTCCGAGCGCGCGGCCTTGGCGCAGGCGCAGGGGTTGCTTGATGCCGCGCGTGCCTCTGGCGGCATTTCGGACACATCTCTCGCCGCCGCGCAAAGTGGTGCCGTAAACACGCTCCTTGCCACCTACGCTATCGTCGACAACGCCGTGCGCGGCGGCATAGACCCGATGTTTTCAAACCCAGAAACGGTATACCCGCAATTTAGCGTCCTAAGCTCAAACTCACAGGTAAAAATAGATATAGAGAACGGGCGCGTGGCACTTTCCCCCCTGCTCGCGCGCGAGCAGGCGCGGGCTACTACACTGGTAAATACCGACGAGCTTGCGGCGGAGCTTGCCGCGACCGCAGGAGAGGTGCGTGTAGTGCGTGACTTTTTGGACCAGGTGATTATCACGCTCAACAACGGCATCCCGGCAAACAACATTAGTGCCGCCACCATTGCTTCGTACAAAGCAACCGCTTCTGCGGCTCGCAGTGCGGTCACCGCGGCGCTCTCCTCGCTCACCGGAGCACAGCAGACACTCACCACGGCAGAGCAAAACGCCACCGGCGGGGCCGCCATGTCATCCTCGGCGGGCGCACTGCTTGCGCAAGCACAAGCGGGGCTCAAGGCGGCGGAGATAAATCTTGAAAAAACGCTGATACGCGCATCTATTGCCGGCACTATCAACTCGCTTTCGCTCAAGCGGGGCGACTTTGTACAGGCATTTACACCGGCCGCCTCTATCGCCAATAACAATGCCCTGGAGGTGGTGCTGTATGTAACCGAGGGAGACTCTCGCAACATCCGCGTTGGCGCCAAAGCAATAGTACATGCAGGAAATGGAGCAACTCTTAACGGAACGATAACGCGTATTGCGCCGGCACTAGACCCGCTGACAAAAAAAATAGAGGTGCGCGTCGCGGTGGCGGACGAGGCGCACCTGCTCATCAATGGACAGTCAGTGCTCCTTGCCATTGCCCGCACGCTTGCAACCCCTACGTCCGCGACCTCCCTACCCATCATCATACCCATTGCCGCACTTAAAATCGGCGCCGACGGCACCAAGATATTTACGGTGAGTGCGAGCTCTAGCGCGGTGGCGCACTCGGTTACGATTGGAGCGCTCCTGGGCGACAAAGTGACCATCAAGGAGGGCCTGACTCTCGACATGGAAATAGTGACCGATGCGCGAGGCCTGCAAGACGGCGAGCGGGTATTGGTGCTCTAACCTTCCCCGCCTATGCTCCCCCTTTGGAAATTTTTTATAGAAAAGAGGCAGTTCACCATACTGCTTATGTTGGTGCTCTTAGCGTGGGGCAGCGTCGCTACGATACGCATCACCAAAGAGTCTGCTCCGGAGGTGCAAATACCGGTTGGCATTGTTACCACCGCATTACCGGGTGCCTCCGCGGAAGACATAGAAAAGCTGGTCACCAACAAGCTTGAGCAGAACCTTACCAGTCTTACCAACCTGGAAAAGCTTACCTCCACCTCTCGCGACGGCGTCTCGGTTATTGTTGCCGAGTTTAGTGCCTCCGCAAACCTAAACCAGTCTATTCAAGACCTCAAGGACCAAGTAGACAAAGTAAGAGGCGACCTGCCCGCCGATGCCACCGACCCGTCGGTTACCGACGTCAACTTTGTCGACCAGCCGATACAAATTATCTCCATTACCGCTGACCTGCCATTTGCAAAGTTTGCGGAACTCGGGGAGGAGGTAAAAAATGAGCTGCAGACGGTCCGCGGCGTCTCCAAGGTAACTGTTTCCGGCGTGCGCAACCGAGAGATAAACGTTGTGGTCAAAAAAGAGCAGATAGCGCGGTACGGCATTTCCCTTTCGCAGGTGGTTGCGGCCATCTCGTCCGCAAATGCCTCACTGCCCGTTGGTGCCATCACCGTTGGGAACATCTCCTACAACATTGCGTTTGAAGGAGGTCTCGACACCGTGAGCGCCTTCCATAGCATCCCCCTCCTACTGGCCAGCAACCAGGTGGTGTATTTGCGCGACATTGCCGACGTGTCCGACGGAGTAGAAAAAGCGACCTCATACTCGCGGGTAGCCATAGGGAAAAATCCCAGCCGCCAAGCACTGACGCTTGCGGTGTTTAAAACACACGGGCAAGACGTAACCACTACTACAGGGGGCGTTAAACAAAAACTGGACGAACTTACAAACACGCTCCTGCGAGGAAGCGAGATTGTTATTACCTATGACACCGGCGAGGAGGTGGCGAAAGACCTCTATGAACTTACCCGTACCGGCATCATTACCATGACCCTGGTTATGCTCGTGCTCTTTGCCACACTCGGTTGGCGCGAGGCGCTGGTGGCGGGTATGTCAGTCCCTTTCTCTTTTCTTATCGCGTTTGTGGGGCTCTGGTACTCCGGCAACACGTTTAATTTTGTTTCCCTCTTCTCTCTCATTCTTGCTATCGGCATTTTGGTTGACTCGGGCATCGTGGTGGTCGAGGCCATACACACCCGAGTTAGGATTTTTGGCGACAAAAAAAAGGCGGCCATACAAGCGCTCGAGGAGTACGCATGGCCACTTATCGGCGGCACGATGACAACCGTTGCGGTGTTTATACCGCTCTTTTTTATCTCTGGTATTGTAGGCAAATTTATCGCCTCCATCCCCTACACGGTTATCTTTGTGCTTATGGCGAGCATCTTCGTGGCGCTGGGGTTTGTTCCTATGTGGGCGATGCTATGTACCTCCACCGGGCGCTCGCCGCTTACCGACCGGCAGGAGCAGTATACGGAAAAAATGCGGGTGTGGTACACACAAAAACTCGGCTTATTTTTCAAAAACCGCGCCGCGCAAAACCGCTTTTTGGTCGCTATCTTTGCGAGCTTTATACTTGCGGTACTCCTCCCCATTACCGGCATCATAAAAGTAAACTTTTTTCCGCAGGACGACTCCGACTTTTTGTACGTCGATATCGAGCTCCCCGTCGGTACAGAGCTTGAGACAAGCGACCTTTCGGCACGCCAGGTGGAAGAGGCGTTGTATGGCCTTGCGGATGCAGACTCAACCATCACCAGTGTGGGCAACACCAGTTCATTCGGCAACAACCCGCAAAGCGGCGCGCGGTACGCCAATGTAACCATCAATCTTGCGGCGGACCGCGCACACTCTTCAACCGACATACTCGCCGAGGTGCAGACTCGTCTCAAAAATATCCACAGCGCAACCATCCGCGCGGGGCAGCCCTCGGGCGGGCCGCCGGTCGGCGCACCCATACTCATACAATTTTTCGGGCAAGATAGAGACGCGCTTGACCAGGCGCTCTTAGAAGCACAAAGAGCACTGCAAAAAATTTCCGGAATCATCAACATCGACCCGTCAAACAAAAACGACGGTACCGAGTTTATCCTCCGCATAAACCGCGACAAAGTGGCGGCGCTGGGGCTCACACCGCAAGCGGTTGCCTTGACCTTGCGCACGGCTATTGCCGGCTCCAAAGCAACCACGCTAGTGGGCGGCGAGCGCGATGTAAACCTCATGGTCTCACTCAACCTCAACCCTGTGTACACCGACCCGCACGACGCCTCGCGCGTGTCTCTAGATGCAATACACCAGATACCGATACAAACACCGTCCGGCGCAAGTGTGCTCCTTGGGTCGGTGCTGGAGTCGAGTATCGGGCGCAGTGATGCGGTTATCAACCACGAAAATCGCCAGCGCGTTGCTTCCATTTCTACCAACCTAGAGGCCCCGCTCACCACGGCAGAAGCCATTGAACAGTTCAACAAAAATATGGCGGGCGTAGAGCTGCCGAAAGGGGTAACGATGAAAATCGGCGGAGAAAACGAACAGACTAACCGGTCGTTTGCAGAGATGGGTTTTGCTTTGGTCGCCGGGTTGGCGCTCATGTTTGTGATATTGGTGCTTGCCTTCAACTCCTTCCGATTTACCACTTACCTGCTTTCCGTCGTGCCGCTTTCGCTCATAGGAGTCTTTGGCGGGCTGGCGCTCACGGGCCAGGCACTTTCGTTTTCTTCTCTGCTTGGCATCATCGCACTGGCCGGGGTCATAATCAACCACGCCATTATTCTTATGGACGCTATCATCAAGCGCATGCGGGCAAGCGCCGGGTATGCCTTAAGCGACATCGTGGTTGACGCGGCAGTCTCTCGGCTGCGCCCTATTGTCCTTACCACCGTCACTACCGTTATCGGCATGATTCCGCTCACGACAGTCTCCGCTCTGTGGGGGCCGCTGGCGTTCGCAATACTCTTTGGCCTTTCGTTTGCAATGATACTCACACTCGTACTTATCCCCACACTGGTCTACCGCTGGCCTGGAAAATTACCGAGCAACGTTACGCGCGGGGAATACATTTTATAAGTTGTGCTTTGCACATTTTTTGACTTCGGTGTATCAATAGCGAAATGAAGTTGGTTATTGTTGAGTCGCCCGCAAAGGCAAAGACTATAGAAAAGTATCTTTCCCACATCGACCAGAAGGGCGACTTTGTCGTGCGCGCCTCGGTGGGCCATGTGCGCGACCTGCCCAAGAGCAACAAAAAGGCGATAGATATTGAGGGTGGATTTGTCCCCCATTACGAGGTGGTGCCGGGAAAAGCGCGGGTTATCCACGAGCTTAGGGAGCTGGCACACAAAGCCGGCGAGGTTATACTGGCGACCGACCCAGACCGCGAGGGCGAGGCGATTGCCTGGCACATACAAGAGGAACTGGGGCTTAAAAAACCAAAGAGAATCGTCTTTTACGAAATTACGGAGGAGGCCATAGCGGAGGCGCTGGCACACCCGCGTACCATTGACGACCACTTGCGGCTGGCACAAGAGGCGCGCCGCGTACTCGACCGGCTCGTGGGCTACGACCTTTCAGGACTTATATGGAAAAAGGTTCGCTACGGCCTTTCGGCCGGCCGTGTTCAAAGTCCGGCGCTCCGCATCATTATGGAGCGCGAGCGCGAGATACGCGCTTTTAAACCGGAAACGTTTTATGTAATCACCGCACAGACAAAAACGCCTAAAAAAGAATCTCTGGTGTTGACCTGTTCTGAAGAGCCAAAAGAAAAGCGGGAATCGGAGCGCATCATAGCGGCGGTAAAAAAAGACGGGCTTATCGTTGCCGGTGTTACGGAAAGTGAGATGAAGCGCGCCGCCCGCGCACCTTTTACCACTTCAACCCTGCAGCAAACGGCCTCAACCAGGCTGGGGTTCTCTCCTCAAAACACGATGCGTATCGCACAAAAGCTGTATGAGGCCGGGCATATTACCTACATGCGCACCGACTCAACCAACCTCGGAGCCGCCGCGCAAAGCGCACTACTTGCCCAGGTGGAAAAAAAATACGGCAAAGAGTACGCAGCGGCCAACACCTTTGCCGCCAAGTCCAAAAACGCGCAGGAGGCGCACGAGGCGGTGCGTCCCACCCACGCGGACAAAGAGTCTATGGGCTCGACCCCCGAGCAGAAAAAACTCTACGAGCTTATCTGGCGGCGCGCCATCACTTCGCAAATGGCCGATGCAAAACTGCTTAAGACAAAAATCACCGCTCAAGTTCCAAGGGTCGCCCTTGGACATGTCCAAGGGCGACCCTTGGAACAAATTCCGGAATTTACCGCCAACGGCTCGCGCGTGGTATTTGACGGCTGGCTCCGCGCCGACCCGGCCGCACGCGGCGAAGATGTCGAGCTTCCAAAAGTGGAGCAAAAAGAAGCGTTGGTTGTCGAAGAGGTCTCTTCCGAAGAAAAGCAGACCACCCCGCCGCCGCGCTACACCGAAGCGGGACTTATTAAAGAGTTGGAGAAGCGCGGCATCGGCCGCCCGTCCACTTACGCGAGCATTATGAAGACGCTTGCCGACCGCGGCTACGTGGTAAAAGAGGGTCGGAGTTTGCAGCCGACCGACACAGGCGACGTCGTTTCCACCTTTTTGGAAAAAAACTTTCCCTCCTACATCAGCGACACCTTTACCGCCGAGATGGAAGACGAGCTCGACGAAATAGCCGATGGCAAGCGCGAGTACGCAAAGACGCTCCGCGATTTTTATACCCCGTTTCGTAAAGAAGTAAAAATAAAAGACAAAGAGGCGGGGAAAATAACCGACCTCGGCCCCGCACCAAAAGAGTTTCCCTGTCCGGTATGCGGTGCCGGCATGGTGTTTAAACTCTCGCGCCAAGACACCTTTATGAGCTGCGCCCGCTTCCCCGACTGTTTGGGTGCGCGTACCGAGAAGGGAGAAGTACTTTTAAACGAGCCGCCAAAACCAATCGGTACGTATCCAGAAACAGGCGAGCCCATTTATGTGCTTAGCGGGCGCTTTGGCCCGTATGTCCAGGTTGGTGATACGCCGACCGGCAAAGGGTCAAGGTCGAAAAACAAGCCGCACCGCGCAAGCGTCCCAAAGGGAAAAGTGCCGGAAGAGGTGACTCTTAAAGATGCGTTAAAATATCTTTCGCTCCCGCGCGTGCTGGGCAACCATCCGGAAACTAATGAGCCCATTTCCGCAAACATCGGGCGCTTTGGCCCGTATGTCGTGCATCAAAAAGACTTCCGCTCGCTCAAAACAGACGATGTCTACACCATAGAGCTTCAAAGAGCACTCGAAATTTTGAGAGAGGAAAAAAAGAAGCGCGGCTTCGCGCGCAAAAGTAAAAAGGAGTAGTATAGGTGTAATGCCTGCTATCCCGACCGCACAAGACATTATTGCTCTTATGGGTGCGCCGAGTGCCGAGGACAAAACCTTGGTAGAGAAAGCGTATGCTTTCGCGGCCGATGCGCACAAAGACCACAAACGGCTCTCCGGCGAGCCATACCTTATTCACCCCGCCGAGACAGCCAAAGAGCTCGCCAAGCTCGGCATGGGGGCCAAAACAGTTGCGGCTGGGCTTTTGCACGACACGGTGGAGGATGTCGGCGTGGAGTCCGAAACAATTGAAAAAGAGTTTGGCAAAGAGGTACGCTTTTTGGTAGAGGGGGTAACCAAGCTCGGCCAGCTTAAGTATCGCGGCACCGGGCGCCATCGGGAGAGTTTGCGCAAATTGTTGGTGGCCACCGGCAAAGACGCTCGAGTTTTGATAATCAAGCTTATGGACCGGCTCCACAACATGCGCACTCTCGCCTATGTGCCCAAGGAAAAGCGCGAGCGCATTGCGCTGGAGACTCTTGAAATTTACGCGGCCATAGCACACCGGCTTGGTATGGGCGTGGTGCGCCGCGAGTTGGAGGACCTGGCTTTTGAGCATGCATACCCAAAGGAATTTGCACACACCAAAAAGCTTTTGAGCGAGAAGGCCAAAGAGGCACAGAAGCGACTCGAGGTAATGGCGCGTACTTTGCGCAAAAAACTTGCCGAGGGCGGTATTGTAAAGTTTGAGAGTGACCATCGCGTCAAGGGTATTTGGAGTCTTCATCAAAAATTAAAACGTAAAGGTGGTGACATGAGCGAGATCCATGACATCGCGGCGCTACGCGTGGTGGTTGCGACAGTGCCGGAGTGTTACCGTGCTCTGGGGATAGTCAACAACCTATGGCAACCTTTGATGGGCAAAATAAAAGACTACATAGCCTTCCCCAAACCAAACGGGTATCAGAGCCTGCACACCACGGTATTTACCGGCGATGGCAACATTGTAGAGATACAAATCCGCACCAAGGAAATGCACGATCGGGCAGAGTACGGTATTGCCGCACATGTGATGTACAAAGAGCGTGGAGGTACCACTACCAGTCGCGCGTCAAGTTTTGACTGGATCAAAAGTCTTATACCAAAAATAGGTCGCAGTAGCGAAACAGACAATCCTAAGGTGGAAGAAAAAGTTGAGGAGCGCAGTCACCGCTATGGCGACCCGTCCGCGCCGGAGTGGCTCGCTCGGCTGGGAGAAGAAGGGGTTGACGACCCCGAGTTTGAGACAACACTTAAAACAGACATTTTTACCCACCGGGTGTTTGCCTTTACCCCCAAGGGCGACGTGGTAGACCTGCCGCTTAATGCAACTCCAGTCGACTTTGCCTTTGCCATACATTCCGATATCGGCAGTCGGATTTCGGGCGCCAGGGTCAACGGCAAGATGGTGCCTTTCGACACGGTACTACACAATGGCGACATTGTAGAGATAGAAACGCGCAAGTCTGCACGCCCCACAAAAAAATGGCTCAATTATGCGAAGACCACTCTCGCTCGCAGACACATCCGTAGCGCCCTTGGCCAAGATGAAAAAAGTTAGATTGAGAAGTTTTTCGGGTCAAACGTGTTTTCGTCTATAGTTTTTTCCTCTTCCGAGCGGTCGTCGAGATACTCCGCAGAAATATCGCCGTCAGCAGAGGCGGCACTGTCCTGCAAAATAGTCTGGCCCGAAGCTCGCTCACCTAGGCGAGCTTCGGGAGACCCGAGGACTTTTTGCAGGACAGTGCCGCCGGCGTTCTCTTGTTTTATTGAGGTAGCTTTTGCAACCAGCGAGTTGAGCAGTCCGCGCAGGTCGTCCTCGGTCATAAAGTCTATAGAGACTTTGCCACCGTTCTCCTTTGGCTCTATGGCGACGCGGGTGCCCAATACCTCGGTAAGGTCGCGCTCCATTTGCAAAATCTCCGGCGCATAGAGGTACTCTTTTTTGCGCACGCGGTCGGTGGCGATGCGGCGTGCGATAGCCTCTGTGTCGCGCACGGTCAAACGTTTGAGCATAATTTCTTTAAACAGCACTGCCTGCTCGGCCGGGCGCTCTATAAGCATCAAAAGCGGCCGGGTGTGCCCCTCGTTTATCTTGCCTTCCGCCAGTGCTTGGCGCATCTCCTCCGGCAGCCCAAGTATCCGCAGAGAGTTGGAGACATACTCGCGGCTCTTGCCAATTTTGCTGGCAATTTCCGTGTGTTTAAATCCAAACTCTTTTACCAACTTTTCAAATGCTTGCGCGCGGTCTAAGGGGTTTAAGTCCTCGCGCTGGAGGTTTTCTATAATAGCCAATTCCAGTTTGGTTTTGTCGTCGTCAAAACCGGCACGGATAAGGACGGGCACTTGAGCTATACCGGCGATTTTTGCGGCGCGCAGGCGCCGCTCGCCGGCTATAAGCTCATACTCGGCAGCCAGCCCTCCCTCCGCCTTTTCCACCTCGCGGCGCGAGACGGTTAGCGGTTGCAAGACACCATACTGGCGTATGGAGCGCGCAAGGTCGGCCAACTTAGCCTCGTCAAACTCTTTGCGGGGCTGAAAGGGATTGGGTTTTATCTTGTCTACCTCTATCCAAAAAATCGCGTTGTTGAAAAACTCGGAAGCCATGCAGTGATTGTATCACTTTTTTATATTCTGCTCACCAGTTCGCGATTGTGCCGGAGGTGGGACTCGAACCCACACCCCTTACGGGACACGATTTTGAGTCGTGCGCGGCTGCCATTACGCCACTCCGGCAATACTACTCTACCCTACCACCCCCACTATTTTTGTGGTAGTGTGCTCTCGGCAGTTCACTACAAATCAATCTCGAAGAGGAGTGAGAGTATGAAGTTAGAACCATTACCGGCATTGCGTATGCCGGTCCCGCAAGAAACATGGATCCCGCGGAAGATGCAGGGCGAGGTTGTTGCTTGGATGATCGAAGCGGGCCTTATCAAACACGACAACTCCCGCAACCTGCCACTC
The DNA here is from genome assembly GCA_016176685.1 of Patescibacteria group bacterium. Classification (GTDB taxonomy): domain Bacteria; phylum Patescibacteriota; class Minisyncoccia; order Phycocordibacterales; family SBAW01; genus GWA1-54-10. The sequence continues at coordinate 21,748 of JACOWS010000006.1, forward strand.
AAAAAGGGCGGGTTCACGGATGTATACGTCAACCTACGCAACGCACGCAGCCACCCCGATGCGCTAAGGACTCTTGCCGAGCTTTATGCCTACCCGCTGCGTTGGCTTGAGCCCGACCTCTTTGTCGAGGTCCCCGACGCGGTGTCCTGCTTCGCAGGGCCCTTGGCGGTGGAGCTTGGCATGCCCTACACCACGGTGCGAGCCCAGGCCAAGGAAAGCCGCGCCACCGATGCAAACATCATCGGCAGCTGTGAATCTGGCCAGAGCGTTGTCATTATCGACGACGTCATCACAAACGGCGCCTCCAAGGTACTGCCCTACCGGGCATGCCTCGACAAAAACCTCCAGGTGCAAGCTTTTGTGGTTTTGGTCGACCGGCAACAGGGCTGGCGGGAGGACTTCCGCGAGCTCGGCATCCGGATGCCCGTGTGGGCTGGGATGACGCTCCATGACGTCCGCCGCGAGCTGGTACAGATGGGGGCCATGATGCGCTGTGACTACCGGGTGGAGGACAGCAACCCGATGGTCATCGCACTCGACGGCAAGTCGTGGGAGGAAATCTTGCCGCTGGTGGAGCAACTGCGGCCCACCGGCTGTATCCTTAAGGTCAACGACTTGCTGTTTGCCAAGGGGATCGAGCACCTCTTGCCGGAGCTCTCGACCTATGGGCGTGTTATGGCCGACTTGAAGTGCCACGATATACCCCAAACGGTCGAAAATGCCTGCAAGCACCTGCGTATCTGCCCGCCATGGGCGATGACGGTGCATGCATCCGGCAGTGGCGAGATGGTCAAGGCGGCAAAAAAAGGTCTTGCCCATTGCGGCACCAAAGTCCTCGCCATCACTGTCCTCACCTCGCACAACAAGGAGTCGTGCGAGGAAGTGTACCGGCGGCGTCCGCTTGGCGCAGTCAAGCATCTGGCGCAAATCGCGTGGGATGCCGGTGCAGATGGGTTTGTCTGCTCTCCGGAGGAGGCGCCCCACTTGCGCAAGATGTTCCCCAATGCGCTCATCGTCACGCCTGGCGTGCGCTCGCCCGGCAAGGACACCCACGACCAAAAGCGGGTGGCAACGCCTGCGGAGGCAATGAGGTGTGCCGACCACATTGTTATGGGTCGGCACATACTCGGGGCTGACGACCCGGTTGCCGAAGTGCGTCGCGTCTTGAGCGAAGAGCTCAAGATAGACGCGTTCTCACAAAGTTGGTGGCAACTATCTTAGACTAGACCTGTGCACCCCGCCTTCCGTTTGGAGGCGGGGTGCTTTCTTTTTTATGCAAAGCGCGGTACAAAAATGTCGTGGCAAAAAAGATTAGAATAATTGCGGTGGTGGGTCCTACCGCTTCTGGCAAGTCTTCGCTCGGGGTCTACCTTGCACAAAAGTGCGGGGGTGAAATCATTTCTGCCGACAGCCGGCAAGTATACCGCGGGCTTAACATCGGCAGCGGCAAGGTAACAAAAAAAGAAATGGCGGGTGTCCCCCACCACCTGCTTGATGTTGCCTCACCAAAAAAGCAATTTTCTGCCGACGACTTTGTAAAACATTCAGAAAGAGCGATAAAAGATATAACGGAAAGTGACTTGATATATCAAGTCACTTTCCGCGCGCAACTCCCCCCCGTGCCAATTGTGGTGGGCGGCACCGGGTTTTATACAGACGCGCTTTTGGGGCGCATTACCCTGCCCCAGGTACCGCCAAACCAAAAACTGCGAGAACAACTGGAACAAAAAACAGTCGAGCAATTATTCAAACAACTCAAAAAGCTCGATCCCAATCGTGCCAAAACTATAGAGCCATACCACAAGCGCCGGCTCATCAGAGCAATAGAAATAGCTAAATATCCCAACAAATTATTGACTACTGGTAAAAATCATAGAGGCGATGCCTCTATGAAATATGATGTGCTTTGGCTTGGTCTTAAGCCCAATACAGAAAAGTTAAAGAAAAACATTCATACTCGCCTGCTGGCTCGACTTAAACAAGGCATGGTCGCAGAGGCCAAGCGCCTGCATGCCAGGGGGCTTTCGTACAAACGGATGGAGGAGCTGGGGCTGGAGTATCGCTCGCTTGCAAAATTTTTACAGAAAAAAATAAGCAAAAAAGAGCTTGAGGAAGAAATAGAGCGTGGTAATTGGCTCTACGCCAAACGGCAAATGCGCTGGTTTAAACGCAACCCCGACATCCACTGGGTCAAAAGCCCGCCTGACAGTCGGGCAGGCAAAACAGAGGCCCTGCGGTTGGCGCGAAAGTTTTTAAAAGATTAGGCGGGCCCACTCCGACTCGAACGGAGAACTCTTCTTTTGGAGAGAAGTGTTTTACCATTGAAACTATAGGCCCTTTTGCAGAAAAGCTCTTGCTATGGCATGTACTTGTCGAGCAATCCTTACATCATAGTACCGTACACTGGCGCACCCTGCATACCCCTTCCGTACATTGCGCCCGCCGTTCTGTTTTTGATACGGCTTGGTAAACTGCTCAAGTGGGATAGTGGTAACCTCCGACCAAAAAATCAGTTGTTTTTTAGGATTATGATAGTGGTGCAAGTGTATGCAAACTCTGAACTTCTTCTCATCTATTGCATACCCTTTCCTGAGATTTCTCAAAAAAGTTTTTACCAACGTCGGGTCTGAATTAGTGAAGATAAGGGATTTGTCATTTTTTGATTTTTCTCCTTCACACCAGTAGAGCAATGCGCAAATTAGCCTAGCTTGATCGATGCTGTAGGAAATATTTCCGAGCACTTCTTTGGCAAAGGTATTAGCTTGCTCTAGGTTACGTCTTGTCTGACTCTGATGAGTAAGTGCCGACTTTTCATTGGCTTGCTTACGTTTGACAAGGATTGAGTTACGAGCTTTTAAAGACAGCTCGATACCGCGCGCCCAATTAGAAGCAGATGACTTTGAGACCCTGAGAATGCCACTAATCTCACTTAATGAGTGCCCTTCCCGGCGCAATCGGCGTGCCTTCTCCCTTTCTAAACTTTTAACCCTCATCGAACCTATTATAACAGTTACATTACAGCAAGTACAAACACTGCTAATCTACTTCTTGGCCTCTTTGTGGATGGTCCCCGCCCGGCACCACTTGCAGTACTTTTTAAGCTCTATTTTGCGCTCCACCAGCTTCTTGTTTTTGGAGCTCCAATAGTTAATGCGCTTGCACTTCTGGCATTGCAGTTTGATGAGTCTATCTTGTGACATAGGTCACAGAAATATACCCTAAATGACGTCTTTTAGCAACGGTTAGAGCACCGTGGCCCCAGGACAAAAACTAAAACCAAGGTTTTTACTGGAGTACAGAGGATTAACAGCGTAAGACACGCCCACCCAATAGGTAAGTAGACACATGGCGGTTTCGTCGATACCAAGAGTTTGCATAAGATACTGTTGCGCATTGAGCCGCGCTTCTCCTATAGGTTCTTGTGAAAGTCCTATGGTAAAACTTTGGTCAGACCCGTTGTAAAGTATGTCATAGGGTGGAGAGTTTTCTGTCGGAGGGACCCCTCCAGCAAGAAAGTAGTTCCCGGGATTATTTTTATCCTCCATGGTGCTGGGTGCATTGATAAAATCGCGCACCGTGATAATCCCTCCATTTCTAGCGGAAACAACCATGGTAGGTTCTTCCCCGGCAGTGCCTTGAGTACCCGTAGTAACGGGAACTTGCGAGGTGTTGGGTATACTTCCTCCAGGATACACCGTGGTGCCTCCGGGTTGGCTCGTACTTCCATCACCAAACCCTCTTAGCACAAGAACGAATATACCAAGCGCAACTATGAGTCCCGCGGTTACCATAATACCGACGGTCCACAATATTTTAGTAATGCGGTTGGAGTTGAGTGGTGAGGGAGGCATACTGTTGATATAGTACCACTATACCGTTAATTACAATTGCCGTATGCACCCCAAGCGGTAGGACCTTGGGTCTTTAAAATAGTCTGCGCCGCCTGCGTGTTGCATTGCACATTTAACGCCGCTTGTACGCATTGCCGGTACAATGATGGGTTAATAACGGTTACATTGTGTTTGTTCGCCGAATATTTTCCGGAGAATGCATTTGTGCAATTTAGGACTTGGCCCTGGCAGGCAAAACTATTCTGCCAAGAAAGATTGATCTGATACAAACCAACAGATATTGCCTGTCCGGCCGGTGTTTTATCGACACGACTGTAGTTGTTAGCGCCACATGCGCTTTCCCCTTGGGCGATACACGACATAAGGGCTGCTTGTGACCCCCAGGTTGATTGCAGACTAGCAGGAGAGCAGGTACCTACCCCTACCGCAGAAAGGGGCACGCTTATTGCGCCCAACGACGCACCCGTAGGGTCTATACAACTACCGCCTTGCAGCGTATAACCCGCAGGACAACTCGCTACGCCTGTTGGATCCACGCACACCCCTTGCATAAAAGTACCGCCAGTTGACGCACAGGGGTCTATATAGGTCGTCGGCGTGTAGCTTGACAACCCCGGCAGTGTATTCAAGAAATCACCTACGGTTACCGTATAGTCAACGCCGGGGCGTTTCTGCCCCGAATCACACTGCAAATCGTTCCAATGCCCGCCAATGTAGAAGTCTTGCTTAACCAAGACGCTCAAGACGGTTTGCACTACCAGCCAGCCGGTAAGCGCGAACAAAAAACCGATAAAGACATTTTTAAAAATACCTTTGGCCCTTGTTATATTTGTTTTATTAGCGGCAGAGGTAAAGTACAAGATGCCCGCCCAGGCAAACATAATGACCGCGATGGGGATAGAAAGACCGATTAAAAAGTTGATGATGTTTTGTATGAGCTGGCCCGCATCACACAAGTTGCAGTTGATACCATTACAAGTCACCAAACCGCCTGCGGGGGGGCCGCTTTGTGATGATCTGTTCAACTGCGGACTATAGATAGGTGTGGGGTTTGGTTGCGTCTCACTAAGTGAGTTGTTGCCGCCTCCGCCAGAAGGTGTTGGCGGATTTTCCATCAGGTAACCGCTTGAGCCAGGATAGATATAATTATTTTGTGCGGAAGCAACGGTCACTTTTGCAGAGCAGGTAGTTGTCCCTAAAGATCCTACAAAGGTGCCGTTGTAGATAGTGGTGGTGTTTGGACTTACGGTCCTAGCGCCGGAGGTAGCAACATTGCCGAGCGTTGAGATGGTTCCACTGGCCACATTGACACTATTCCAGACCAGCTGGGTTGAACCGCCCGGAGCTATGGTGCTTGGATTGGCCTTAATGAAACAACTGGGAAAAGAAAGCTCGGCGGCGTAGACGGGAGCAGAGACAAGCAGAAAAAAAACGCCGCTCATGAGCCACACAAACCATCGGTTCATACTTTCTTATGATAGCACTTGTTTTTGCGCGCCTGCCCCCTTTGTTGTACTCTTTGTGGGTATGCGTCGGTGGTAGAGTGGTCAATTACAACAGGCTGTAAACCTGTCGCCTTCGGGCTACGGAGGTTCGAATCCTCCCCGGCGCACCATTTAGGAAATTGCAAGTCAGAGCTCGCCGCCGCGTAGGACGCGGCGGCTGGCGCATAGTGCGGTTTCGGGTCAAAAACAAATTTGATTGGAAAAAAGAAAATTCTTTTGGCATTTAGAAACTAATCAAAACAAACTATGAAGTACGTACTTTACGCTAGAAAGTCCACAGAGGAAGATGACCGCCAAGTATTGAGCATTGAAGCTCAGCTCGCTGAGCTGTCTTTGTATTCCGCCAAAGAAAAATTTGATATTGTCGCCTCCTTTGAGGAGGCGAAAACCGCCAAGGAGCCCGGAAAACCATCGGCCCGAACCATGTGTTGATTGGAAAAAAGAAAATTCTTTTGGCATACGCTCAATTGCGATAAATACGTTGGTACATATGGGTAGTTTTTGATGTCCACACAACCACTTGACAGCTTCATACTTTAGGGTGTATAATTACAGGGTCATTGGATTCTCTAATGACCCCTACCACGAGGGCTTCGTGGATGAAGCACCTTGAGGAGAGAAACATGGATAGCAAGCGCCAAGGCGAAATCGCCCTTGAGCTGGTGAAGACATACGCCAGCAAAAACGGCCTTCCGAGCGTCGACGAAGCAAAGCGTCGGTTCGGAAATATCGCCAAGGAAACTGGTATTTCGAAGGAAGAGTTGACGGCGTTCGCCGATGCAATTCTTCCCGACCTCATCGGTCGGATCTTCGGATACAAGAGTGTCTCCATGGAAACGTCACGGTAAATGACGGATAAGAACTTACCACAACACACAGGTTGAGATCCTCGGATCTCTTAAAGGGTAATGCTCACTATCCTGCGGGATAGAGAGCGAATAAGAACCTTCCTCGTGTTGGTTACTGAACCCCTTGCTTCGGCAAGGGGTTCTTTCTATCCATTTGTAAAGAACCATTGTGTGGGCTTTGCCCACTCGAACCTTTTCCGCCAAAGAAAAATTTGATATTGTCAGCGGTGCGGCTTCGCCGCGCCGTTTTCCTGCGCGGGGTTTGCGCCGCCGCCCCCACCGGCGGCGCTGGTTCGAGCTATTGCAAGTATTTTGCACCATTTAGGAAATTGCAAGTATTTTGCACCAACGTCAAAAAGTCCCAACTTTTGTTGGGACTTTTTGACGCCCACCTTTGACTATACTTAGGATAAACTTACTTTTTCTTCCCCCAGGATTTCTTGCGGGAGTTTGACGCGGCGGGTGCGGCCGGTTTTTTTTACCTCAAAAACAAACTCGCCGTCTTTAACATTGACCATTACGCTCCCGCCTTGGAGTACCCCGCGCGACACCATCAAGTTGGCCATTTTGGTTAAAATTTTGTCCTGTATGAGCCGGCGCAGTGGCCGCGCGCCATAGTGCGGGTTGTAACCCTCCTTAGCCAGGTAGTCGTACACCGCCGGCGCAAACCCGAGCGTAATGTCTTTGGCCGCCAGGCGCGCCACAATTTCTTTAATTGCCTCGGGGCTTAGAATATTGAAGATGATTATCTCATCGATACGGTTGAGGAACTCCGGGCGGAAGTGCTCTTTGAGCGCCGCGCTTACCTTTTCCTTCGCCATTTTGTAGTTTTGCGCGTCGCTGGTGCCGCCGAAGGCAAAGCCGATTTGCTCCATCTTGTCTATGTACTGCGCGCCGATGTTGGAGGTCATAATGATGATAGTGTTGCGGAAGTTGACCCGCCGCCCCTTGGCATCGGTCAGGTAGCCGTTGTCCAGCACTTGGAGGAGTATGTTAAACACCTCCGGGTGCGCTTTTTCTATCTCGTCAAACAAGAGCACCGCGTAGGGCCGGTGGCGCACCACTTCGGTCAAGGCGCCGCCCTCTTCGTGTCCCACATAGCCTGGCGGCGCGCCGATAATTTTTGAAACCGAGTGCTTTTCCATATACTCGGACATATCTACCCGTATGAGCGACTTTTCGTCGTCAAACATAAACTCCGCAAGCGCGCGCGTGAGCTCGGTCTTGCCCACCCCGGTGGGCCCCAAAAACATAAACGAGGCGATAGGCCGGTTGGGGTCGGAGATGCCGGCGCGCGAGCGCTTCACCGCGTCGGACACTTTTCCAACCGCCTCGCTCTGCCCGACCACGCGCTCTTTAAGCGACGCTTCGATTCGCATGAGTTTTTGCGCTTCTTCCTCGAGCATGCGCGAGACCGGCACGCCGGTCCATTTTGAAACGACCGAGGCAATGTCGCTTTCCGTTATCTCCTCTTTGAGCAGGCGGCGCGAGGTCTGGAGTTTTTTGAGCCTCTTTTGTTTTTGCTCAAGCTCCTTCTCGAGGCTCGGTATCTCGCCGTAGCGGATTTCCGCCGCGCGCGAAAGGTCTACCGCCGCCTCGGCGGTGTCCGCCTCCATGCGCAGAGACTCCAGCTCTTTTTTTATAGACTTAATATCCTGCAAAATCTGCTTTTCGTTCTTCCATCGAAGTTCCAACTCGCCGGTTTTTTCCTTGAGCTCCGCAATATCGCGCTCGATCTCTTTGACGCGCGCTCCCGCCTTGCCATGAGGCGTCGTGGCGCCTTTTTTGCCGGAAGCGGACTCCTTTTCCCCCTCGGCCTCTTTGCGCAGGGCCTCCTTTTCTACCTCGAGCCGCATTATTTTGCGGTGGGCATCCTCCAAAACCGGCGGCTTATTTTCCAAAGAGATGCGCAGAGAAGATGCCGCTTCGTCTATAAGGTCTATCGCCTTGTCGGGCAAAAACCGGTCCGGGATATACCTGGCGGAAAGCTCTACCGCGGTTACTATCGCATTGTCGGTGATGTGCACGCCATGGAAGAGTTCGTATTTTTCCTTCAGCCCGCGCAAAATAGCGGTCGCATCGTCTATAGACGGCTCAAGTACGTGCACCGGCTGGAAGCGGCGCTGGAACGCCGGGTCGCGCTCGATGTGTTTTTGATATTCCTTGAGCGTTGTCGCACCCACCACGTGCAGGTCGCCGCGCGCCAGAGCCGGTTTGAGCATATTGCTGGCGTCGAGCGCTCCCTCGGCGGCACCCGCACCTATCATAGTGTGTATCTCGTCTATAAAAAGGAGGATCTTGCCCTCGGAGCGCTCGATTTCTTTGACTATCGCTTTGAGCCGCTCTTCAAACTCGCCGCGATACTTGGTGCCGGCGATCAAAGACCCCAGGTCAAGCGAGACGAGCTCTTTGCCGCGCAGAGATTCCGGCACGTCGCCCGTGGCTATCCGCGAGGCGAGACCCTCGGCTATTGCGGTTTTACCGACTCCCGCCTCGCCTATCAAAATGGGGTTGTTTTTGGTGCGGCGAGAAAGTATTTGGATAACGCGGCTGATTTCTTCGTCGCGGCCGATAACCGGGTCGAGTTTGTTTTCGGCGGCCATCTTGGTGAGTGAGCGCGTGTATTTGGAAAGCGCTCGGTATTTTTTCTGCTCCGGGGCGGCCGACTTGCTGGAGCGCAGTTCCGATACCATGCGAACCAACCCGTCCCTGGTGATGCGAAAGCGGTTTAAGAGGTCGCGTGCGGCGCCGGGTATGTCGAGTAATGCCACAAAAAGATGTTCGGTCGAGACAAACTCGTCGTGGAGTTCGGTGGCCACCTTGGCCGAGCGCTCAAGCACCTGTACCAGGTCGGGAGTTAGGTACAGCTGGTAGGAAGGCGATAATACTGAAGATACCGAGCCGCTTCCCTCGAGCGCCTCGAGCACCGTGTCGGTGAGCAGTATCACGTCTATGTCGAGCCGCTCAAGGACGGTGGCAACCAAAGATTCTTCTTGCAGGAGCAGGGCGCCCAACAGATGTATCGGGCTCACTTGGTTTTGGCCGCGCTCAACGGCGAGCTCGTACGCTCTGCGGACCGCCTCTTTTGCCTTGGTGGTGAAGTGGTTAAATGGGGGCATATAGTTACTTATATATTACGAACTGGTGGCTGGTTTTGTTTCAGTAGGGTTTACGGGGGCGGCGGGGGCGGCAGTTTGCGGTATGGAGTAGAAGTCGGAGCCACGCGCTGTCGACTCGGCGGTTATCATGCCCACCACCTCTCCAAAAAGCGTGATGATAATGGAACCCGGTGTTGCCGAGGACACACTTGCCTCAATCATGCTCGGCGCGGTACCTGGGGCGCCGGCCGGGATCATTGCAACCACTCCGGAGCCGACTGTGTCTGCACTGATACCGCCGATACGGATGACCGTTTGCCCTAGCGCCACTTTGCTGATGTCAACTATTTTTACCGGGGCAAAGCCGGTAGAGGTACCGACCGCAACCGCAATGGTTGCGAGCGGGGTCGAGGTTGCCTGCATCGAGGGGAGAGTAAGCGGGACGCGCTCGCCGCTTGCCAGAATCGCCTCAAAGTCTGTAGCTCCGGATGCCGAGAGTGCCGCACGGTCGGTTAGGCCCGCGCCCTCTTGGCTCATGATAATGCCGCGCGCCACCAACGTATCGCCCCCCCTTGCAACGATGCGGATAATCCCCTTTTGCACCGAGGCGATAGATTGTGCGATAAGGTCGTCATCTTTAACTACCACCGTCTTCTCGGTCACGGTTACTGCCGCGGCGCCCAGGTTTTGCGGCACTACTCTTTCTATAGTTTTCTCGACTATCTGATTAACGACCTTGGTGACCCCGGCTGGGGCTTGGTCCATGAGAGAAACGGTGACTATGCCGGTTGCTATAGACGTCACAAAACTCACCAAAAGCGTGAGTAAAATAATCTGATGCTTAGTGAGCTTTTCTATATCCATACCACAATGTTTTTCTAAGCCGCATTATAGCACATGACGGTACAGTGCGACAATACTTTCCAAGGCGCGGGCGATAGTACGCGCGTCGGCTCTTGTGGCGGTTGGCAAAAGGGTCAGCCGCAGTGAAGAGCGCGCCAACTCCGGAGAAACGCCGAGCGCCTCAAGCATGTGGCTGGGGTGGCCCGAGGAAGTGTCGCAGGCACTGCGGGTCGAGGCGGCGATGCCGCCCGCGTCGAGCGCTATAACCGCCATCTCACCGGAGAGACCGGGTATTATTAAATTAATATTATTTGCAATCCGGCAGGCCGGAGAAAAGGGGGTAAGACTTGGCCTAGCGGCCCGGAGCGCACCCTTTTCCTGGCCTGCCGGATTGTTCCCACATGCCGGACCGTTGAGTTTTGCACTCGGAATGCGCCGCTGTATTTCGCTCCATAAAAAGTCGCGCACAGCCGCCGTCTGCAGTGCGCGTGCTTCGCACCCTTTTGCCGCCTCCACAAGCGCCGCGGCAAACGCACCGGCCGCGGCGACATTTTCTGTCCCACTGCGCAAACCGGCCTCTTGCCCGCCGCCCCAAATAATCGGCTCAACCAAAGTACCGCGGCGTACGTAGAGAGCTCCTATACCTTTTGGCCCGCCGACCTTTTGCGCATCCAGAGTCATCAAATCAACGCCAAGTTTTTCTACATTAAGCGGCAGCCACAGGGGCGCCTGCGACGCATCGGTGTGCAGGTAAAGCGGGGCAGAATCTCGCAAAGCGAGGGTAAGACTTGGGTCTTTAGCGGCCCGGAGCGCCCGAGTGTGCGGGATTCTGCCCCGCTTTATAAAACGCAGTTCTTTTGCAATCGCGCGGATGTCTTGCACCGCGCCCATTTCGCTGTTGACCATCTGCACCGACAAAAGCGCGGTGTCCTCGCCTACCGCTTCGCGCAACTGTTTTGGGTCTAGGAGTCCGTGTGCATCTACGGTAAGTTTTGTAACATACAAACCCTCGCGCTCAAGCGCGCGCAGGGGTTCCAATACCGAAGAATGTTCTATCGCGCTCGTGACTGCCCCCACCTCTCCACGATCTAAAAGAAGCGGCCGCAATACGCCTTGGAGCGCGAGGTTGTTTGCCTCGGTACCGCTGCCCACAAATATAATTTCGTCCGCGTGGGCGCCGATGGCGCCTGCAACTTTCGCGCGCGCGGCCTCAAGCTCTTTTTGTGCCGCAACCGCCTCCTGGTGGAGCGCGCTTGGATTGCCAAAAAGCCGCAAGAGCCGTGCAAGCTCTTTTCGTGCCGCGCGCGAGAGCGGCATCGCCGCCGCCGCGTCTGCATAGACCCGTTTACCCGGCCATCGTATCTGCCATTTCATATTCGCTCCAATCTACTATATACTGTTTGTACGTATGAGCGAAACGGCCGCGGATAAGGGGGTTCGGCCCCCGATTGTTGCCATTGTGGGACATATAGACCACGGCAAGTCCACCCTGCTCGACTATATTCGAAAGACCAATGTGGTAGAAGCGGAGGCGGGAGGTATCACCCAACACCTCTCCGCCTACGAAGCCGTGCACAAAAACACAACCGGAGAACATCGCATAACCTTCCTCGACACGCCGGGGCACGAGGCCTTTAAAGCGATGCGCTCGCGGGGGCTTGAGGTCGCCGACGTTGCTATTTTGGTAGTCTCTGCAGAGGATGGCGTAAAACCGCAAACGGTAGAGACGCTTAAACTTATTGCCGATACAAAAATTCCTTACATTGTTGCACTCACCAAAATAGACAAACCGGATGCCAATGTAGAAAAAGCAAAAATGTCTTTGCTCGAGCATGGCGTCTACCTTGAAGGGCTCGGCGGCAACATCCCCTATGTTGCCATTTCAAGCAAGACAGGCGCGGGAGTGCCGGAGCTGTTGGACCTCATTTTGCTTGCCGCAGAGCTCGAGGGTATCTCCGGAGACCCGGCCGCCCCGCCTAAGGGCGTGGTGCTAGATGCGTACGCCGACAGCAAGCGCGGCACCACCGCCACGCTGCTGGTAAAAAACGGCACACTGGAGAGTGGCCAGTTTGTGGTTGCCGGTGATGCGTGGGCTCCGGTGCGGATTATGGAAAACTTTTTGGGCAAATCCATACAGCTAGCACTCCCAGGGAGCCCTGCTCGAGTGGTGGGTTTTTCCGCTCTCCCGGCCGCGGGGAGATCGTTTATGGTTGTGCATAGTAAAAAAGAGGCAGAGGCACAAGCGCTTGCCAACGCGCCCAAAAAAGCCGGCAGACCCATGCCGGCCGCCCTAGACGCCACCGAGGCACAAAGCGAGGAACCGACGCCGCATCTGGTACTCCCTATTGTTATCAAAACAGATGTGGCCGGCATGGGCGATGCGGTTATGCACGAGCTTCGCAAGCTGCCCCAGAGCGAGCAGTTGGAAATACACCTGGCGCTCCAGGGCGTGGGCCCTATTTCCGAAAACGACGTCAAGCTGGTGGGCGGCGGCAAAACACCCGGGCTTATCATCGGCTTCAACGTCAAGGCGGATGCCGCGGTACGCGAGGCGGCAGAGCGGCACGGCGTGGTGATAGGTATGTTTGATGTCATCTACAAGCTCGGTGAGTGGCTCGGCAAAGAGTTTGAGGCGCGCCGGCCCAAAGTGCGCACGGAGGAGCGTACCGCCGCCGCCAAGGTTTTAAAATATTTTAGCGGCGGTAAGGGCAAGGTGGTCTTGGGCGGCCGAGTCGAGGAGGGCACTTTGGCGTTGGGCGAGGAAGTGTATTTTTTTAGACGCGACCTCAATCTTGGTTCCGGCACCATCACCAACCTCCAGGCGCAGAAAAAAGAGGTGAAGCGGGTCGAGGCCGGGGCCGAGTTTGGCGCGCAGATAAAAACATCGGTGGAGCCGGCACCCGGCGACAAGTTCGAGGCGCACGCTATCGTATTTAAATAAATGCACAATCGAGACGACAAAATGCGCGAGGCACTGCGCGAGGTTGCGGCAGAGTTTTTGTCGCGCGAGGCAAACCCCACCCCGCTTATCACGGTGACCCGCGCCGCACTAAGCGAGGACCACGCGCGCGGCGTGGTGTATATGACCGTGTTCCCCGAGTCGGGCGAGGCGGCTGCGGTTGCTTTTGCCAACCGCGCCGCTGGGGAGTTTGCAACGTTTTTTAAAAAGCGCATCCGCGGCATGTCGCCGCCGCGCGTTGTGTTTGAAATTGATAAGGGAGAAAAAAGCCGCCAACGGCTCGACCAATTACTCTAGAGGCCACGGCGGGAATCGCACCCGCGTATAAGGGTTTTGCAGACCCTTGCCTTACTACTTGGCTACGTGGCCGTGTTTGTTACTGTATCATTTGATGGTAAAAATAGTAAACGCCCGGGTGGCGGAATTGGTATACGCGCTCGACTTAAGATCGAGTTCCGTAAGGAATGTGAGTTCGAGTCTCACCCCGGGCACCTGTTAGTGAGAAAGACCAAAGACGCATAAATGCTATGAAATTACTTACAGGGCAGGAAGAACAAGAAGCAAATAAGTGGTTTGGCGAGGCGGCACAGGTCGCGCGCAGAGCGCTCTGCCTACGTGCCAAGTGTGGAGCAGTTATTGTGAAAGACGGAGAGATAATTGGCGAAGGATACAATGCCCCGCCGCAAGATAATCCCGAATTCCGAACGTGTTTGAATGAATACGAATTGCCTAAAAATTATCGCCATGACCACACCTGTTGCATGCATTCCGAATGGCGAGCCATACTCGACGCCAAAGAACGCAACCCCGCCAAACTCAAGGGCTCACGGCTATATTTTGTGCGAGTAACGGATGCAGGCGAATGTAAGCGTTCAGGAAAACCTTATTGCACGGTATGTAGCAGACTCGCGCTTGATTCGAGGATAGCGGAGTTCGTCCTCTGGCAAGAGGAAGGTTTTGCCGTTTTTCCGACCGATGAATACAATCAGCTCTCGTTTCAAAATATAAAAGAGTAATCCAGACCGAGGGACTTAAGTCTGCTATAGTAAAATCATCAATACGGTCTTTATGGAATGTATTTACGGCCCGCTTGCGAAAGAATTGCCGGACGGTTTTGCCCCGCCGGAGATGTGGCCGGAGTACGGGCATCTTGTCGACCCGGCAGCCATTTGCAAACGCGAAGCCATAAGTAGCGACCCCATGGGCATCCGCTGGAGTTTGTGGCCACTGACGTTTGAAGAGTACGTCGGCGACACGGTCCCCGATGTAGTGCAGGCAAGCACGGGCGCGCTTGCCTACAGCCGGCTTGCGGTGTGGTACCGGGTACGAAACAACAACAGCGTGGCTCCCGGTGGGTGGTGGCAGTGGTCCAAACAAACCTATCGCATAGACGGCTATCAGATTCTCTCTTTCCACGAGCACATAACGGCGCACTGGAACAAAAACGCGCGCAGAGAATTGCGGCTGTGGCAGGAGCGGCACATGGGGACAACGCACGCCGTGATAGAGTTGTCGTTGGAAAAATATACCGAAGCATATAAAAAAAGTTTGATATCCAAACGACAGGGCAATGACCGACTCTACGCCCTACAGAGAAGGTTGAGACTTCCGGAGGTGGCCGCACACACCACGCTGTGGGGTGTTGTTAACAGGCACAACGGTGCCGTGGTAGCCGGCACGGCGATAATCTATTCCCCCACTTATAAAAGCTCGACGCATTTTGCACCATTTATCCTCAAGGAGGCGCGGCCCATATTTGCGGCCACGGCACTTATACACCATTGGTTTGCCGAGTCGCTACGGAAAGGGATGCCTAAAATAATAACCACCAACTTTTGGCACCAGGGCAAACCTAAAAGCTGGAAGGGGTTCTCCGAGTTTAAATCGCACTTTGGGTTTACCTACGTTGCATATCCGCCGACCTTGTACCGGTTTGTGGGCGGAAAGTTTTTTTAAAATATATGAAAGGGTATGTATACATTCTAAAGGTAAGAAATGGGAATAGATACATTGGATCTACAATAAATTTAGAGAAGAGGGTGCTTGAACATATGAGAGGAAAAGTTTTCTCGACTAAGAATAAGTTACCGGTTACTTTAATGGCTTATAGATTTTTTGAAGATGTAAAAGAAGCTTCACTCTGGGAAAAAAAGTATAAAAAGAGTCACGGACAGTTGGAAAGAGACATTAAAAAAGGTATATTACTTCTTACTCCAGATGGACTGCCCGCCGGGCAGAGCCCTCTGGGCGGCGCCGCCCATAGCTCAGTTGGTAGAGCAACTCCCTCTTAAGGAGATGGTCCGAGGTTCGAATCCTCGTGGGCGGACAAAAGACAATAAAACCTGCCCTGCGGCAGGTTTTTTGCTTTTGTCCGAGGCGCAGCTATGTCCCGCACTTGCGGGACAGCGAGCCGGGGTCGCGAGCGCACCGAGTGACGGCGAGGTGCGACTTGTGACGACAAGGTATTATGATATAGCATGCAGAATATGCTGGGGTGGCGAAATTGGTAGACGCACCTGCCTTAGGAGCAGGTGGGGCAACCCTTGGAGGTTCGAGTCCTCTCCCCAGCACCAGTTCGGAAATTGCAAGTCATTGAAAGTGCACCCGGCCAAAAATATCGATGCCCGAAGTCTAGTGTACTTGTTTATTACTCACGACCGCGAGAGATAAACAAGTTACTTAAGGGTTTTTAAATCCGGTTTTTAAGGGGTTTTTGGGCCTTGACTTTTGGCCGTTTTGTATGATATAATTTTTTATGGAAAGGCGACATGAGGTCGCCCGCAATCGCCACAGACCTTTGACTTGAGAGGTGCAACATGACAAGCACTACATCTACAACTCCGGAAGAGCCCCCGGCGTGGGTTCAGATGGAAGAAGAGGCAGCACAAGCTGCCATGAGTCAGATAAGCATCTTGGTAGGCGCAGTGTTCTCTCTGCTCCTAGCCCTGGTGCTCGACCTCCCAATGCGCCACCTGTTCGCTCTTATTGGGTTGGGTGACTCCCTACTCGTGAACGGCGTGTTCGTACTGACCGTCGGGAGCCTCTACTTCTTGTGGGGACTCGATAATATCCCCATAGGTTTTCGCGGCGTCGTCCTTTTTTTGGGAAGACGCTTGTTGCGAAACGGTAAGGGGCTCTCGGAAGGGTACCAGTGGACCCCACAGCCAATCATGTTCATCAGGCAGGTCGACTGCAAGCCAAAATCGATTGACATAAGCGACGAGGAAGGAGCCTATACCTCTGACGGGGTCTTAATAGCCACCAATGGCATCCAAAGACTTCGGGTTGGCGGTCCTTACCGCTTCCTCGGTGTTGACGATGCTGTCCTATCGCTGGAGCGACTGGCTCGCCAGGCAGTCCGCATTGTCATGAAACAAAAAACAGCTGTTCAGGCCCGTAACGCGGACAAAAAAGACTTTTCCGACGAGGTTGCGAGAGTGCTCCACGCCCAGCTCTACTCCACAAACAACCCGAATGCGGTCATGTGGGGCCTCAATACGGGCACCACTATCATTGACGATATCTGGGCCGTGGACGAAAAGTTGGAAGCCGCCTGGGCCGCACAGGTACGGGAGCAGGCCGAGGGTGTGGCAGAGGCTGTTCAAACCGCTCGGCGCCGTGAGCAAGCGCAGCAATACATCAACATGGGGGCAAGCCCTGACTTGGCAGTTATTGCTGCACAAACCGACGTCGAGAAGCCTCATGCTAGCATCAGTGCCACTGCCTTGCCGGGGATACCCGGGGCCATCACGGCGGCGGCAAATGCACTCGCTGAGGCCATCAAGGGCTGGTCTGGGAGTGGGAGGAAGTAAACATGAACAAAACTCTCATTGCAAAATGGATTGCTGGTATTGGTTTTTCGCTGCTTGTTGTTGCCGGTATCTACAACTGGGCTACAAGCCCTGGTGTAGGACGGCACACCGCCACCCAGCAGTCGGCTGCTACCTCCGTACCGCTGGAGTACAAGCTGGTGACACTCGACGGAGTGAAGCGGGTCATAAACCCCACACTCCAGCAGGTGCGGACATCGGTAGAGTCCGAGGGCTGTATTCTGCTCTACAATCGGGCTGGCCGTTATAACGGAAAGTCCTGTAGCGGCCCAAATCACGAAATAATTAATGGTCTTGGGTACTCGGCCAAGACCGAAAGCGGACAGAAGATGTTGGTCATGGTGACCATTTGTCCGCTTGGCAGCCCGGGGACGAACTCCGGCAGCTGCAATTAGAACACGACGTCGCGGCGGAACCTTTCGAGGTTCCGCCGCTTTATTTTTATGAAATTAAATCCCGCCGCTGCACACGCCGCCAGGACCTGGTGGAAGGTCGCCGGGGCACAACGAGGCGGGTGCCCCCGGTAGCGGAAACGTATTTACTATAATCCCCACAATGGCATATGCCGCCACCATTACAAACATCCCCACCAGGCCCCAGAACATATGCTTGCGACCGCTGTCTATCCCGACGCTCTTGCCGCTTTTGTTAAGATTGAAAAGAAATTCGACTATGCCGAATATAAACACCAAAAGACCCACCGCAAAAAGCAGTAACAAAAGCGGGTTGATGAGCACGGTCGCTATGTTGTCGACCAAGCTACTTATAGAATCCATACGCTCTTAGCTTTTACCCGTGCGGGATAGCAGGGACAGTGGGGACGACATTACTGGGGACGCCAAGCGCACTCTGTAGTAGGGCGATAATCCCCCAAAGAGATACCATGATAAACAGCGCTGCTATGCCGGCGAACATTATCTTCTTTCCCTTTTCATTACCCTCCTTGCCGGATTTAAATATATACACCAAGAGCCCCCAGAAGAAGACTACCACCGCCGCCCCTATAAGGAGCGGCACCAGGGCAATAACAATACCGTTTAGCGCCGCTATGAGGTTGCGTATCGGGATGAGCGATTGGGCCAGAGCCAAAAGCGGCGTAAAGAAAAGCACAGACGAAAATAGTGCGGTCTTTTTCATAGTAAAAAAGTGACAAATAATCTATAGCTGCACTTTTAAGTGTAACAAGCGAGCAGTGGGAGGCAAGCACCTAGTGTGGATAGGCTAGTAAATCGCGGGGAAGGTGCTGGTTTGACTCGCCGGCGCGGCTTGGTCAAGCAAAGAGGAGGTAAAAAAGCGCAGTATCCCCCAGACAGAGACAAGTACAAACAGCGCTACTATGCCCCATATAAGCATATCTTTGTCTTTGTTTTTGCCCTTGACGCTCTGCGCCCGCATGATAAAACGCACTCCTCCGTAGAGAAAGAGCACCAGCGCCGCGCCGGATAGTACCGGTATCACCAGGTTGATGAGCCCCACCAAGACCCCTACCAGGTCGCCAAAGTTTTGCGCAGCAGAAAAGTTCATAGGTTAAAAACAAGTGTTAAAGCCGCTGCCGCCCAGCTGCAGGAGCGTGTTGGCCACCACCTGCGCGAGGAACCACGCGCCGACAAACAGCGCGATACCGACCATGGTGTAGTAGATATTTTTCTTTGCATTGCCGAGCTTTTTGGGGTTGCCGAGCGCCAGCACAAACTTGAGCCCCGCGATGACCATAAACACCACCGCAATGGGTATCCCGAGCGTAAGGGTGACGCTAAACACCGCGTTTAAGAGCTCGCAAAGGGTGGAGCCGTGCGCCAGGGGGTTTTGGAGGGTGAAAGAATTTGAAGGCTGTTGTACAGTGTTGCTGGTAGGTTGAAAAGGATCGCTAGTCGGCTGTTGCACAGTCACGGCCTGGACACTGATGGGGAGAATAAAAAATAATGCGACTGTAACCCCTACCACCTGCCGATGCTTCCAAAAAAAGTATTGCATAGTTAGTTTGGCAACAGCGCTTCAAACTCTTGAGCCGCCGCGGCAACCGCGGCGGCGGGCTCATTTTTGCCGCTTATAACCGATTCTACCATGGTCTGGAATATGCGATTTGTCGCCTTGGGCGATGGGTCGAGCCACCCGCGCGCCAACAAAGCAGATTGCACAAACACCGCCATGGCCGCGTTGTTTGCGGTGTCGAGCACCACATCGCGCCGCACGGGCGGGAGCCCCGTGAGCGGCGCTAGAGCCCCGATACCTTTTTTGTCGGTTAGGCGTTGTGCCACGGTGAGCGCTCCTTGGGGATTATGGCTGCTGCGGGGTATAGCCAAGCTAACCAGCCGACCGTAGGTCGCCTTGACGCCGCCACCCTCTATCTGCGGCAGCACTGCCGCGCTAAAGCGCAAGTTGGGGTTGCGCTCTAAAAGTCCTGGATATTCGCTCGCGTAGCCAAAGTAGACGGCTACGTCACCCGCGACAAAAGCGTTGTCCGAGCGCGGGAGCGAGCGGTTCCACGAGTAGCTAGTTTTGGATGGGTTGCCAAACTCGGTGTAAAAGCGCAGGGCCGATTCCGACGGCGTACTTTGTGCGTTTGTCGGACGCCTGCCAAACACCGAGCCGGGTGTGCCGTCCTCGCCGCGTACCACAATGCGGTCGCCTGCCTGCATAAACAGCGTGGCCAAAATGTCTTTGGCATGGAAAATATTTTCCCATTGCCCGAGCGCCACGGCGCTCTTTTTTACCGTCGCCCCCGCGTCAAGCGAGGTTACCTTTGGCGCGAGGTCAAAAAACTCGTTCCAATACTTGGGCGGCAAGGCAACCCCCGCACCGGCAAGCAGGTCGCGGTTCCAATACATTACCAGGGGGTCGATTATAAACGGCAGTGCCAAGGAGCCGTCCTGGGTTAAAAAGAGTTGCCCCTCGTCTATATACGAGCCGATAAAGCTGGCCTGCGACACCGCGCCGTAGGGTATGGTGAGCACTTTGTCGGCAAACGCCAACAACTCGTCTTGCGAAAGCATAATAAGGTCCGGGCCGGTGCCCGAGGCCATGGCGTTAATCAGCTCGGAGTCGTATGTTTCCGGCTTTTTTTGCACGTAGCTGACATTTTGAAACGTCTTGTCCTTTGGCCGCAACTCTCCAAACACACGCTGCAGCACATTGCTGTCTACAGTTCCCCACACCACCACCGAGCCGACCTCTTTCGAGCCGCCGAGGCCGCCGGACACCGCAAACACACCCACCCCCACCAAAATAAGGGCGGCAAAAATCCCGAGTACGACTATTTGAAAGGTGGTGAGTTGGTGCATAGTTTGTTTGTACTATTGTGCGCGCCCTCGCCGCGTTTTGCGAAAGAGTAATCCCCAATGGTACTCCCCTGCCGGCACTTGAGTGGGCGGCGCAAACCCTTGCGACTCAAACAATTTTTGCGCCTGGGCGGCAGAAACCACGTGGTCTTGATGCGGCCCCAAGCCGCCAAACGACTCGCGCCAGTCTACCAAGAGAGCCCTGCCGCCCGGTTTAAGCACCCTATACGCCTCGGCGGCAAGCTCGCGCTTGTGCTCGACGGCAAAGAGTAGGTTGGCCACTACCACTGTGTCGAGCCCTTCTGCGGGGAGATTGCTGCCGCCGGCAACTTCAACGTCGCCGTAGACCACTTCCACATTGGCAAGACCTTCTGTCAGTGCCACACTTTTAATGTGCGGGAGTATGTCGCGATGGATGTCCACCGCCCACACGGCTCCTCCCTGCCCCACCAGGCGCGCGGCGGCGCGGGTAAAAAAGCCGGAGCCCGCGCCAAAGTCGGCGACCTGCATCCCTTCGTGGATACCTGCGGCGCGCGCAACCTTAAGCGGGTTTAAAAAAGAGCTCTCTGCCATTGCCTACAGTATATCACCGCCTTTGGCGGAATCCCGCTGTAAACGGTGATCGTATAAAAAACAAACCGCCGGCGTAAAACGCCGGCGGGCAGAGGTTTAGTGAACCATTTCAACTTGGGAAAAAATAAAGTAACACAGAAAGAAACAGTGTGCCAGCCGTGAGCATTACGACTGTAATACCCAAAGCCTCGAAAAATACTTTCGGGTTTATTTTTTCCTCTTTGCGGTGGCGGTACCATTTCGTGCGGGTAGCACGCGCTCCCCAGAACGCAGACATGGCAGTCTCCTTTTTCAAACAAGTTGACAACTATTCAATAGTATACTTTCTTGCTCCATTCCTGACAAGCCATATACAGTATATTATTTTTTAAAATTATAATATATCAAAATTTATTCCGGTATTCTGCAGAATACCGGAATACTTAGGAGACGGCTACTGACTTGCTATGGCAAGTCAATGGAATTCTATTGTACCTTCTCAAAACTTTTGCGAGAGAATTTTACAAACACACAAAGGAGGCGATAGCATCGCCTTCGTGCAAGCGCATAATGCGCACCCCTTGGGTGGAACGCGAGAGCGAAGGGATCTCTTTGAGCTCGGTGCGTATCACCTGACCTTTTTTGGAGATGACCACAATCTCGTCTGCACCCACTCCCTCCTCTTTTGAAATAATATGTGCGGCAATGAGCGGGCCGGTCTTCGGCGTCACTTTTACCGTTTTGATGCCCGAGCCGCCGCGTTTTTGCGTTTTATACTCTTTTACCGGCGTGGTTTTGCCGTAGCCGTTGCGGGAGACCACCAGCACCTCTACCTCTTTAGCGCCCTTTGGCACCATGTCGGCCGCGACAATAGTGTCGCCCGCGCCCAACTTCATCCCGCGCACACCGCCGGCCGTGCGGCCCATCGCGCGGACATCACCCTCTTTAAACTTGATAGACTGTCCCTTTGCGGTGGCAAGCAAAATGTCGTCGCCTTTTTCCACAAACAAAGCGGCAATGAGCTCGTCGCCCTTTTGGAGTTTTATGGCAATAAGCCCACTACGCCTTACGTCGTGGAAGGCGGTTGCATCAACCTTTTTTGCAACGCCATGCTTGGTTATCATGTACAAAAACTTTTCGCCCGCCTTTTGACCCTTGCGCATGGGGAGTATGCCGGTAACCTGCTCGTCGCCCCCCACGGAAAGGAAGTTGACAATGGCCTTGCCCTTGGTCGAGCGTTTGCCCTCGGGCAGTTCATACATCTTTAGCTGATAGGCCTTGCCCGCGTTGGTAAAGAAGAGCAGGTCGCTGTGTGTCGAGGTGGTGAGGAAGGTGGTGACAAAGTCCTCCTCTTTGGTGTTGAGGTCTATTACCCCCACCCCGCCGCGCTTTTGCTTGCGAAATTCCTCCGGGTTGGTGCGCTTAACATAACCGCCCTGGGTGAGGGTCAGCACCTGCTCTTCGTCGGGCACCAAGTCCTCTATGTTTATGACGCCGGCAGGGCCCTTCATCATTTTGGTTTTGCGGTCGTCGCCAAACCGTTTGGCGGTGTCCGCAATTTCCCCCTTGATGATGCCGAGCATTTTCTTTTCGCTCTTTAAGAGCTCGGTCAGCTCTCCCATTAGCGCTTGCACCTCTTTGAGCTCATCCTCAACCTTTTGGCGCTCGAGGTTGGCGAGCTTTTGCAGGCGCATTTCCAAAATGGCCGTTGTTTGCAGGGGCGAAAACTTAAACTTTTTTATCAAATTGGCGTGGGCGTCGGCCACGTCTTTGGAGGCGCGGATTGTTTTTATTATTTCGTCTATATGGTCGAGCGCCTTTTTAAGCCCGAGCAATATGTGTTCGCGCTCTGTGACGCGGGTCAGGTCAAACTGCGTGCGGCGGCGCACCACCTCCTGCCGGTGCTTGATAAACTCCTGCAAAATTCCCTTGAGCGAGAGCGTTCTTGGCACGCCGTCTACCAGCACCACCATGTTGAAGTGGAAAGTGTCTTCAAGCGCGGTGTGTTTGTAGAGATAGTTTAAAACTTTTTGCGGATGTGCACCTTGCTTCAGGTCTATAGCAATGCGGATGTCGCGGGTGGACTCGTCGCGCAGCCCGCGGATGCCGTCTATTTTTTTGTCGCGCACCAAGTCGGCGATGCGCACGATGAGGTCTGCTTTGTTGACCCGATACGGGATGCTGGTGACGATAATCTGGAAGTCGCCCTTTTTGCCTTCCACAATTTCGGCATTGCCGCGCACCACCACCCCGCCTTTGCCGGTGGAGTAGGCGTGAAGCAGGTCTTTTTTATTAAAAGCAACGGCGCCAACAGGAAAGTCGGGCCCCGTAACAAACTGCATCAAGTCCTCTACCGAGGCCCCGGGGTTGTCTATCAAATGTGCGAGTGCGTGGGAAAGCTCGTGCAGGTTGTGCGGCGGAATGTTGGTTGCCATGCCCACCGCAATGCCGAGTGTGCCGTTGAGCAAAATGTTTGGCACCGCCGCGGGCAGGACCTCGGGCTCTTTAAGCGAGCCGTCGTAGTTCCCCCGCCATTCGACCGTGTCTTTTTCCAAATCGTGCAAAAGTTCCATGGCGAGCGGGGACATCTTTGCCTCGGTGTAGCGCATGGCCGCCGCCGAGTCGCCGTCTATCGAGCCGAAGTTGCCTTGGCCGAGCACCAGCGGGTAGCGCATCACAAAGTCTTGCGCCATTTTGACCATTGCCTCATAGACCGCGGAGTCGCCGTGCGGGTGGTATTTGCCCAAAACATCGCCCACTACTGCCGCACTTTTGCGGAAGCGCGATTGCGGGGTCAACCCCATGCGATGCATCGTGTAGAGGATGCGCCGGTGCACGGGCTTAAGCCCGTCGCGCACATCGGGGAGAGCGCGCGAGGTAATGACCGACATTGCGTAGTCTAGGTATGCCTCGCGCATCTCTTGTGAAATGTTGCGCGACACAATACCCTGCTCCGCCGTTCGTTGTGGCACTTCGCCAGCCGGCGGTTTTTTTTCTCCCTTAGCCATATCAGTTGTTGAAAACGCTCGTGGTGGCCACTTCTAACCCGTTTGTTTGTGTTTGATAGTTCACCACTGCGGCGGTCTGTGTGCTGTCAGCGCCGCCTATAGCGCTGGGGTTGCCCGTGCCAGGGTTGGCAAGCCGCACGCCAAGAGACGCCGCCCAGGTGACAAAAAGCACTGTAGTGAGCGCGCCCGCCGCGCGCATGGCAAACTGCCGCCTCTCGTGCGGGGCCGTGTTTTCCTGCAGATGTTTAAAATATTTTTTCATCTTTCTCTATGCACTCAACACTATAACCTCGCCCTCTTTGCCCTCCAGATCTTTTTTCTTTACCGTCAGTTTGTCTATCGGTACTACCTCCTCTGCTCCGGCCTCTTTAAGAAACGCTTTAAGCGCGCCTGGCTCGCAGCGACCTGAAGGTAGGTCATAGCCCATAGGCACCACTGCCTTCGGCTCCAATTGTACCGCAAGCTTGTATGCCTCGCTCGCATCAAGCATCCCCGAGCCCCCTATGGGGACAAAAAGTATGTCGATGTCGTCGAGCTCTTGGAGCGCCTCCTTGGAAAGGGCCAGGTTGCCCAAGGCGCCCAAAAAAACCAGGTTCATCCCTTCAAAAAGGATACTATATACAGTATTGAGTCCCCTTTCTCCACCCGCCTTGCCGGCAGAAAGGTCGTAGCTGGTTTCCGAGGCAAAACCGCGCACCGCCACTCCCTTGACTTCGTACTCGCCGGGGCCCTGTATGGCAAACGGTTCGCGCTCGCCGTACACGCAATTTTCTACCCCGTTAAAGTCCTCGTGGTTGTAGGAAACGAGCACAATGTCGGAGCCGAATTTTGGCGACTTAAGGTCGGAGTCTTTGGAGGGCGGGTTGAGAGCTATGGTGAGCTCCCCTTGCGATATCTTGAAGCACTCACCCCCCAAATAGGTTATCACCATATAACAATTATAGCATATGTTGCGCTGTTTTAAAAGCGTGCTAGGGTAAATATTGCGCCTACCGCATGGGCCCTTTCTATATTTTGTGGATAAGTGGTTTGACAAAAAACTATTTTGATATAGTATCTGAAGTGCCTTGGCTTGCTTTGGTAGCCGAGGCGATGCACTTCAAAATCGAAACTAGGGAGAATGATTATGGCTCATTTCCACGGACCCCCGATGAGTTCAATCAGCATCAATAACCGGGCCGTCATCCGCAACTGACCACTGGTGATCGGCCGCGCCATTAAGCAGGCGCAACAGGCTGATTTGGTCCTTTCAACAGGGAGTACGTTTCGCCATGAAGACCCTTCACGGCAGATTCACCCGGGCTGAGTAGTTTTCTCAGCCAGGTTTTCGATGTTCGTTCCCCGGGGTCCCGCTGCACTTCGCAGTCGGGGCCCTTTTTATTTGCACATATCACTCTGCCTTGCTATACTGCCTGGCAATAAAGGGCTTGTCCTTTTATTAGAAAGCGCGAGAGTAACTCCCGACCTGGGACCCTCGCCTTACAACCACATATATATGACAGCAAAAACACCGGCCGTATTGGATACGGTAACGTCTTTAGACGCAACCCAAGAGGCCCCCTCGCTTATGGCGGGGTTTGTTGAGCGCTCGGCGCAGCCGCCTAAAGAGGGCGACCTTGTCGAGGGCAAGGTTATAATGCTCGACCGCGCGCGGGTTTACATCGACCTGCCGCCCTTTGGCACCGGCATCATTTATGGCCGCGAGTACCTTAACGCGCGCGAGGTTATCAAGCGCACCAACCCGGGCGACATCATTGCCGCCAAAGTGGTTGACGTTAACTCAAAAGAGGGATACATCGAACTATCGCTCAAAGAGGCGCGTCAGGCGCTCTTGTGGGGCGAGGCCGAAGAGGCGCTCAAAAACAAAACGCAGTTTGAACTGCCGGTCAAAGAGGCTAACAAAGGCGGACTCATTTTGGAGTGGCAAGGTATTGCCGGTTTCCTCCCCGCCTCGCAACTCAAAGCCGAGCACTACCCGCGCGTCTTGGACGGCGACAAAGACAAAATACTCGACGAGCTGCGCAAGCTGGTGGGCGAAAAGTTTACGGTTTCTATCATCTCGGCAACTCCGAAGGAAGGCAAACTTATTTTTTCTGAAAAAGGGCTGGATGACAAAGAAAAGCGCGACCTCATCGCCGGCTACCAGGTTGGCGCCGTTTTGGAGGGCGAGGTCACCGGCATGGTGGACTTCGGCGCATTTGTAAAATTGGAAGAGGGGCTCGAGGGTTTGGTACACATTTCCGAAATCGACTGGGGCCTGGTAGACGACCCGCGGCACTTCTTTAAAGTCGGAGACAAAGTGACGGTCAAAATAATAGACATAAAAGAGGGCAAGGTCTCGCTTTCGGTCAAACAGCTCAAAGAAAATCCGTGGACCATTGCCGCCGACAAATACAAAAAAGGCGACAAGGTGGAGGGGGTGGTTATAAAGTACAACAAGCATGGCGCCCTGGCCTCTATAGAAGAAGGCATAGCCGGCCTGGTGCACGTGAGCGAGTTTGGCGGCGAGGAAAAGTTGCACCAAAATCTCGAACTTGGAAAGCGCTACCCATTTACTATTTCCCTCTTTGAGCCAAAAGAGATGCGCATGGCGCTTGCCTTTTCCGGAGAAAAGAAATAGGGAGTAAAAAATAAATAAAGATATACCCGCCTTAAGCTAGCTCAAGGCGGGTGCTTTTTGCGTGTGGGCGGGACAATGCTATGCGGCGGTATGTTGTTGTTTTTTCTGACCGCGCAGTATGTACCCATAGCCCCAGACTGTCTCTGGGATAGTGGTTCCTCCGGCTTCGATAATTTTTTGCCGTATACGGAACACCAGCGTATCAAGCGCACGGGAGTCTGGCTCCCTTTCGCTGTTGTAGAGGTGTAGGAACACACCCGTCTTGGCGACCATCTCCCTCCTCAACATAAGCAGCCTGAGAAAAGAGTATTCTTTCGGACGTAGAGGCACCTCGGTGCCAAGTACCTTAAATGTTCTCGTTGTAAGGTTAATGGAAAGGTCTCCAACAACTACAAGCGGGGTTGCGTGACCATGAGCACGGCGTATCATCGCACGCAAACGCGCCATTAGCTCGTCCATGTCCGGAATGCGGTCCATACAATCGTCGGCTCCGCTGTCGAGAAACTCTTTCCGCTCCATTGGCCCGCCATCCACCAAAACAATTACCATAATAGATAACTTGCGTATGCGTGCGGTGCGTACCGTTTGGATGCTTGACAGATCAGCGGTAATGACACCGACTACCAACACATCAAACCCGCACAGCTTGGCGGCGCTGAGTGCATCCTCCCCGCTTTCCGTTATGTAGGAATACTCGCCATCCTCTCGAATAGAGTTACCGATGGCCTTAGCGACAGTTGGGTCGCTTTCTGCAACAATAACGCGCATTGCTCTACCTCCATGAGACAGTTTGAAGAACATAAACACTAATGCAGAAACTACCGCAAAACGCCTGGAGTTACAACTACCGCGTATTGGTGGCGGTCATGGCAGGTGCCAGACCATCGGCCAGTAGCAGTGCGAGCGCTTCTTTGACCGTCTTTTTTACCTTTTTGAGTTTGTCGCGCTCTGCGGGTTTAAATTGCCCGAGCACAAAGTCCACCACCTTTTTTGCGTCCGGCTTTTTGAGTTTGCCTCCCGGGGTGGTTGGACAAATCCCCACCCGCACGCGCACAAAGTCGCGCGTTTTTAATGCCTTTATTATAGACTCCACGCCGCGGTGGCCGCCGGAGCCGGAGCCAAACGAAAGTTTTACGCTCCCCAGCGGCAGGTCTAGGTCGTCATGGACCACCACCAGGCGCTCTGCGGCTTTTGGGGATGGCACCGCTTTTTTTATGGGGCCGCCAGAGTGGTTCATATAGACGTCAAGGTCCAATATTTTCGGTTTTCCGGGCAAGTCATTTGCCAGCGCATGCAAAAAGTCGCGCCCGACGTTGTGCCGGCTCCCTGTATACTCCTGCCCCGGGTTGCCGAGGCCCGCCAACATCCATTGCATGTGTTGTACTGTAGCAAAAAACTTGCATAGGTGCACCAAGCCGGTACAATGGTGTGTATGCAGGAAGAGTCTCGTGAGAATTTCTTTATCGAGCTCCTCAAATTTGCTCTCATCGCGGTTGTTATAGTCGTCCCGGTGCGGCTCTATGTTGCACAACCTTTTATTGTATCCGGCGCCTCTATGGAGCCGACCTTCGACAACGGACAATACCTTATTGTCGACGAGCTTTCCTACCGGCTGGAAGATCCGAGTCGCGGTGATGTCATAATTTTCCGTCCGCCCGGGCAATCCAATGGAACCTACTTTATAAAACGGGTCATCGGCTTGCCCGGCGAGACAGTACGCATTACCGACAGCGCGGTTTCTATCACCTCCATAGACGGCATACGGACAGAGCTCGACGAGTGGTACATAAAAAACATCGGCAACGGCAAAACGATGCAGGTTGCACTGGGGAAAGATGAATACTTTGTCATGGGTGACAATCGGCCGGAAAGTTCCGACTCGCGCTACTGGGGAGTACTCCCGCGAGGAAACATTATCGGACGCGCACTATTTCGGCTCTTGCCGCTACAAAGTATCAGTATCTTGCCCGGAAGTACGTCGTTTAAATAACGCTAAGTATTTCAATCATGAGCCCTACACGAACCTCGCCCGTTTCCTTTTTAAAACTGTCGAGCGATGTTGCCTCTTTTTACGGGTTCCGCCCCATGCGCGAAGTTGAGCGTGCCTCGGCGGGAGCGTGGAAAAACCGCGAGCGTCCGCGCGCGCGCGCGACGCACACGTTCGACGCGGCTGCTGCAATGTGCGCGGCAAGCGCGTCGGTCTCCCAAGGCGAGCCGGTGCTCGCCTATTATGCAACTCCCTCCCCTTCGCCGCTTCCTCTCGGCTCCATAGTTCAAGAAGTCGGCGAGTTTGGACTCCAAGCGGTCGGCACGAGCGAGAGCGTCGGGGAAATTATTTTGCTCAAAACACTCTCTACCATTTTTGCCGAGTGGGGGACGCCGCCCACGCGCGTGCGGGTAAATGCGCTAGGCGACCGCGAGTCACAGCAACGGTTTGCCCGCGAGCTTTCCATACACGTGCGCAAGCATGCAAACCGCCTTCTCGCCGAGCACCGCGCCGCCATTATGGAAAACCCGATGCTTTTGTATCGTATAGAAGCGCCCGAACATCAGGAACTGCGCGCCGAAGCGCCGCACTCGCTCACCTACCTTTCCGAAAAGAGCCGCGCATACTTTCGCTCGATGCTCGAGCACTTGGAGGTTCTCGACATTCCGTGGGAGATTGACGACTCGCTGGTGGGCGACCCGCGCGCGCCGCACGTTGCATTTGCACTCGACTTTGCCGAAGGAGACACCACTATTATCGCGGCCATGGGAGGGCGCTTCGACGACTACCTGCGCGAGCGCGCACAACGCAAAGACAGCACCGGGGTCGGCGCAAGTATTTTTTTTCGCAAAAAGGGCGCCTCGGCAAAAAACTTTGCAACATCCGTCGTAAAACAAAAACCAAAAATTTATTTTGCACAATTGGGAATCAAAGCCAAACTCCAGGGGCTTAAGGTGGTAGACCATCTGCGCAAGGCGCGCGTGCCGGTGATGCAGACATTCGAGGCCGCACACCTCTCCTCGCAGCTCACAACGGCGCGCGCGCTGGACGTGCAGTACCTGTTTATAATGGGCCAGCGCGAGGCCATCGACAGCACGGTGCTCGTGCGCTCAATGGACAACGGCGTCCAGGTGACTTTGTCCATACACGAGATTCCGCGGTTTTTGAGGACCTTGCGATAGGCACGATTCTTGTGCTACCATAGCCATATAACCTATGGCGGTAAATGCGGAGGTCAGCAAAAATGATAACGAAACGGCGGTGAATTTAATACGCCGTTTTTCGCGTCGCGTGCAGGGCACCCGGCTTATACAGCAAGCGCGCGCGCGGCGCTACTACTCGCGCGACAAGTCGCGCATAGTAAAGCGCAAGCACGCGCTTAAGGTACTCAAGCGGCGCGAGGAGGTGGCGGAGCTTATCAAACTGGGCAAAATGCTCGAGAAACCTCCGCACACCCGCGGCCGTCGCTCCTAGATGTCTACATTTTCTTTGGTTAACAAGACCCGCTTTACGGTAGGGAGTATTCCGTTTAAAAAGATAAAAGAATCTGTGCTCGGTACGGATTTCGACCTGTCGGTTGCGCTGGTCGGGCCCGCGGAGTCGCGCGCCATAACTCGCCAGACCAGACGGCAAGACCACGTGTCCAACGTACTCGCCTTCCTTCTTTCTAAAAACTCGGGAGAAATCATTTTGTGTCCATCCGCGGCAAAAGAAGGTATCGGATACCTATTTATCCACGGACTCCTGCACAGTAAAGGACACGTCCATGGTGTTACAATGGAGAAAGCGGAAGCGCGTCTGCAAAAGCAATTTCCTATATGCAAAAAACAGTCACCGGGATAGACGTTGGCAGCTACCAGATAAAGGTGGTTATTGCCGCACCCGGAGACTCGCCGCGCGATACCCCGCGCATCCTCGGTACCGGCTACGCGGAGAGCCGCGGCCTTAAGCAGGGGTACATAGTTTCTATAGACGAGGTGGCTCGCTCTATAGTCGCCGCCGTTGCACAGGCCTCCAAGGCGGCGCGTGTAAAGGTCAAGCGCGTGTACCTGGGCGTTGGCGGCGTCGGGCTTGAAGAGGCCTTTTCCCGAGGAGAAACGGTGGTCGAGCGCGGCGACTCGGAAGTTACCGACCGAGATATCCCGCGCGCCATCGCGGCGAGTGAAACCGCGCTGGCACCGTCGATAATGCTCAACCGTAAAATTATACATACCATTCCACTGCACTATTTTGTCGACGGAGTGCGCGTGATGGGCAAAAGCCCCGTGGGGATGAAGGGTATGCGCCTTTCGGTGGAGGCGCTGTTTGTCACCTGCCTGGAGCGCCACCTCGACGACCTGGTCGAGGCGGTCGAGCGGGCTGGGTTGGAGGTTGATGACGTAGCCGCCGCCCCGTTGGCGGCAAGTTTTGTCGCGCTCAACAACATGCAAAAACGGGTCGGGTGCGTGTTGGCAAACATCGGCTCGGAAACACTCTCCATTATTGTGTTTGAAGACGGCTTGCCGATATCTATAAAAGTATTTCCCACCGGAGCCGCCGACATCACCAACGACCTAGCGCTGGGCCTGCGCATAAGCCCCGAGGAGGCCGAGCAACTAAAACACGGCGCGGTGTTGGGAGCCCCTTTCTCCAAACGCAAAATTGACGACCTTATGTCGCGCAGGATGCAAGACATGTTTAAGCTGGTGGAGTCGCACCTTAAAAAAATCGGCAAAGACGGTTTGCTTCCGGCGGGCATCATACTCACCGGTGGCGGCTCCTCCGTGCAAACAGTGTCCGACCTTGCCAAAGCGGTTTTGCGCCTGCCGGCTCGGACCGCGGCGCTTTCGGAAAGCGCCGGATCAAAAGTGCAGATGCGCGATGGTTCGTGGGCGGTTGCCTACGGGCTCACCATCTGGGGTTTTACCCAGGGCAATGGGCTTGAGGTATCCTCCCAGAGCGGTATGCATGACTTCATCGACATCTTTTGGCGTTTTATAAAAAAACTCTTGCCGTAGCGGTCAACGTAGACGGAACATAATTTTGTTTTGTCAAACCAGCCCTTAAAACAGGCGGGGTTTGCATTTCTGGCGAGAGTGGTATAGTGGTGAAGCTTATTCAGAAATTCATACCCTTACCATTTATGCCGCAAGTACAACCGGAAGTAGAAGCATTCGCACGGATACGCGTTGTGGGAGTCGGCGGCTCGGGCTGTAATGCTATAAACCACATGGTCAACAGCAAAGTGCGCGGGGTAGACTTTATCGCCATCAACACCGACGCACAGGACCTGCACCACTCGCTTGCCAAACGCAAGATCCACATCGGCAAAAACTTGACCCGCGGGCTCGGCACCGGTATGAACCCGGAGTTGGGCAAGCGCGCTGCGGAAGAAACAAAGGAGGAAATCCAACAGACGCTTAAGGGCTCCGACATGGTATTTGTCGCGTGCGGCGAGGGCGGCGGCACGGGCACCGGCGCGGCGCCTATCGTGGCAAAGACCGCCAAGGAACTCGGCGCACTTACGGTCGCGGTGGTTACCCGGCCTTTCTCGTTTGAGGGTCTGCAGCGCCAACGCCTGGCAGAGCAAGGCATCGAAGAGTTGCGCAAAGAGGTAGATGCGCTCATTGTGGTCCCCAACGACCGACTGCTTGCCACCGTGCAAAAAGAAACGACGCTTAAAAGCGCTTTTGCCATGTGCGATGACATACTCCTGCAGGCGGTTGAGGGTATCTCCGACCTTATAACCCACCCGGGCATTATCAATGTTGACTTTGCAGACGTGCGCGCGGTGATGGAAAATTCCGGCTCGGCACTCATGGGCGTGGGGATCGCCTCGGGAGAAAACCGCGCTCAATCTGCGGCACAAATGGCCGTATCTTCTCCCCTGCTTGAGCTTTCTATAAACGGCGCCAAGGGAGTTTTGTTTGCCATCGCGGGCGGCGATGATCTGGGTATGATAGAGGTCCACGAGGCAGCCAAGATAATAACCGAGTCGGTCGACCCAAATGCCAAGATCATTTTTGGCGCCATCAAAGACGACAAACTCAAAAAGAGCGAGGTGCGCGTAACGGTTATCGCGACCGGCTTCCCGGCGGCCGGTATAAGCCCGCGCGGGACTCCGCTGTTTACCTTTGGACAGAGCGGCAAGGAAAAAGAGAACGAGAGCGACGCAGTGGGCCGCATATACCACACGCCGGTTCCGCAAAAAGGTAGGTCTGATGCCGATGAAAAACCGGCCGCTAAACCAAAACCGGAAGACAAAGAGGAGGACGAGTGGGGGGCGATACCAAGTTTCCTGCGCAGACCTAAGATTAAATAGATTTCACGCACAAATTTAAAAAAGTCGGCGCTCCGGGCCGTTAAAGACACAAGTCTTACCGACTTTTTTAATTTTGTGCGCTCCTGTATACTGTTTCTATGTACGACTTGGCGATAATCGGCGGAGGGCCCGCGGGGGTGTCGGCTGGCGTGTATGCGGCGCGCAAACGGCTCAATACTATTTTTATAACCGAGACAATCGGCGGACAGAGCATGGACTCCGTCGAGATACAAAACTGGATAGGCACGCAAAAAATATCCGGGCTCGAACTTGCCAAGTCGCTCGAAGCTCACCTTAGGGCCTACGTAGCCGGCCTAGTAGATATCAAACAGGGTGTCCGCGTAGATAGGGTAGAGAAGACCGCTTCCGGTTTTATGGTATACACCGACAAAAATACATTTGAAGCGCGAGCGGTGCTGGTTGCCACCGGCGGTGTGCGCCGCAAGCTCTCCGTGCCCGGCGCCAAGGAGTTTGAAAACAAGGGAGTTACCTACTGCGCCTCCTGCGACGGCCCGCTGTTTGCCGGCCAAGATGTCGCCGTGGTGGGCGGCGGCAACGCCGGGTTTGAAACTGCCGCTCAATTGCTTGCATACGCCAAGTCTGTCACGTTGGTGCACCGCAGTGGCGAGTTTAACAAAGCAGACAAATCAACCGTCGATGCGGTTATGGTTCACCCAAATTTCAAAGCGCTCATCAACACCGAGCCCGTTGAGGTTAAAGGGGGTGGAGCCAATGGCAAAAACTTTGTAGGCGCTCTGGTTGTTAAAAACAACGCTACCGGGGTATTGCAGGATCTACCCGTTACCGGCGTGTTTGTGGAAGTAGGTATGCTCCCGGCCACCGACCTGGTAAAAGGCCTGGTGGAACTCGACCAATTTAGTCGGATCATAGTCAACCCAAAAAATCAGCGCACATCTCAAGACGGCGTGTGGGCCGCGGGCGACTGCACCGATGAGCTGTATCATCAAAACAACATCGCCGCCGGCGACGGCGTCAAAGCGCTCGAGGACATCTACTTTTGGTTAAAACGGCAATAGCCGGGGCTGCACTAGAGCGTCGGCGGATATAGGTTGCCTTCTGTGTACGAGCTGTTAGAAAGTAGGCGGCGATTTGCCTTTATTTTCCTGTAAAGTGTAATTAAGTCCTTTGCTATCTGGGCGCTAGTAAATTGAGTTGCAGTCTCTTTTGCTTTTAATGCCATGGTCAGGCGTAGCTCCTGGTTTCTAAGCAGCTCGCTCGCTCTGTCTACGGCCTGCTCTAAGGAAGTAACTATAAAACCGTTCACTCCGTCTTGTATAACTTCTTCAACCACACCGACCGGGTACGCCACCGGCACCAGCCCCTGCGACATACCCTCGATAAGACTCAGAGAAAAACCTTCGTAGCGCGACGGGAGAAACAGGATACCGCCATACAGGGGTGCCAAAGCGCCGGGGATGAGGTCTTTGCGCAAGTTGACATACATAGAGTGGAGCGGAAATGATACCTTAAGCCACTCTTTGAGCTTGCGGTTAGCGGTCATGCAGATAGTGGTTTTATGCACCTCGGGAAACGCGCGGTAAAACTCCACTAGATGGTCTACTCCTTTGAGTTTGAGCGTAAAAATGTCACCACCCAATCGCCCCAAAAAAACAAGGTGCGGCGGTCGAGGAGTGTTGGGTATCTGTGCCGGAGTTTGGGTAAACCAATAATTTTCAATGGCATTGTGGATTATGTACACGCGCTCCGGTGCAACACCGGCTTTGACAAGTTCTACCTGCACTTTTTTTGACGTGGCGATGCAAGCATCCACGCGTGTGGCCACTATCTCTTCCATATCGGCGGTGTCGGTAAGAGGCCTAAATGTTTTAAAATCCAGTTCTGGTACAATGTCCAACTTATACAATTCCTTATAAAACTTTTTTGCTTTAGCGGGCAGTTTTGTAGTCATAGGCACCGAGTGTAAAAAGCCGCGGGCGGTCGAGCCAAAGTGGCTCACCGTCAACACATTGGGAAATGTGAGGAATGGGAGCGTGGTGTAAGTGGTTCCTTGAACGATGTCGTTTTTTAGTATCTCCTCTTTACGGTCAAGCAGTGAGTGAAAAAATAGGATGTTTGCAATGCCGCGCAAGTGCGCGGGCGTGTCGGTAAGCCGCACCCTGGGGTAGAAGTTGTGTATCTTTACTCCTTCTGCGGCGAGCGCCTCGGTCATCAGTTGGTTGATGTGGTGCGCGCCGGTGCTCAACTTGCGCTCGCCGTGGACAAACGCAACCTTTAGCCCGCTACCGAGGCCTTGTCTCGGGACTCTTTGCTTCTTGTCCTCCCTGGGTTTTAAAAGCCGTATAAGAGAGCGCGTGGCGCTATAGGCGCGGCGCTGCAACCCTGAGTTTTTTTTATTTTCCATTTTTCTTCAGCGGTTGCAGAATGCACTAAAAAAGCTCTTTAGTCAAGTTTTTCGACTCCTTCGGAGTCCCTTTGAGCTCGTGCATGTCCTCTTCCATGTGGTCTATCTTTGCGAGTATTTGCTCGGCGGTCGACTTCCCCGCCTCGATTATTTCCTTCTCGCTCTTTTCCGCTATTTTTTTGTCGCGCTTAATGCCGGAGAGGATTATAGTATCGCCGATAAAAAACGACACCATGAGCCCGGTCGCAAGCAAAATGAGTATCCCAAGAATGATA
This sequence comes from Patescibacteria group bacterium, assembly GCA_016176685.1. Lineage (GTDB taxonomy): Bacteria > Patescibacteriota > Minisyncoccia > Phycocordibacterales > SBAW01 > GWA1-54-10. Next base: position 57,085 of record JACOWS010000006.1, read on the forward strand.
GAGGTCGGACCCCATAGCACCGGGTAAAACTCGGCTGTTTCCCACACACCCTTCCACACCAGGACAATACCCACCGCCCCAACAAGCGCGTACAAAATCGGGTAGTGGCTCAACTTTCCCCGCACCACGTCTTCAAACTTGTCGAAAAATCGTACAATCTTTTTAAACATACCCTCTTATTGTAGCAAATCCCTCTACAGACCACACTAATTGCAAAGCAATGCCACAAGTGTACAATACCCGTCAATGAAAGGTAAAAATGTAGAAGAACGTCTTAAAGATTACGCCGATATACGCTCAAAGGCACTAAAAATTTATAATACTTTTGGGAAAGTTAACTGTCCCGCCCTCGGTGGTTATGTCCACTTCACTTCAGAAGGGTTCAACCATCTAGTTTACGGAAGGGCTAAAAAAGAACGGGATAAGAGGGCACAAATCGCTAGGTTTGATATGCTAGAGAAAGCAAAGTTCATTCTTGAAGAATCAACTACTTTTCAAGAATACGACGAAGCTATTGAGTATGTGAGGGTAAACCGACATGGCAAGTATGTTGGTATGAATGCCATAGTACGGTGTTGGGGGTTTGTCGCTATCGTAAGAAAATTTCGTCTAAAAGTGGTCGTGGTACAGGTTGGTAATGGAAAAATGGAATTTCAGAGCGTTAGACCTGCTTGGTTTATAAAACAATACAGAGACATAAAATTGGTGCAGACCTCAACAGGAGCAGGTCTTTTAGGTGACGATGATGATGAGGTACTAAAAAACACCACATAAGGTGGCGTTCTTTAGTGTGTCTGTCTCCAGCGCTTCACTTGGCCAGATAGGGCTGACGCCCCGCAGACACAATCCTATTATACTCAATCAATGTGCGACAAGCAAGTTTTTCCACACTTAAAATATGGCTCAACTTACCCCGCACCACGTCTTCAAACTTGTCGAAAAGCCGTACAATTATTGTAGCAAACTAAACTGGTGAGGATATTCTAACCCGTCCGCGAACTCACTTCGCACGCGCGGAGCGCGTGGTGGCTTGAGATTCTTTCGTGCGCTCCGATTCCGTGCCAGTGCGGCGGGGGGTGCCGCGCTGTCCTCGCTTTGATTTTTGAGTGGGCGGCTTTCAAGAAAAGTGCTAAAATATAAATACAGAGGATACTTCTCCAAAATATATGTCCGACGATATCCGCGCAGAGCGCGTAAAAAAATTAGAAACCCTAAAGGCGCACGGGATTGACCCCTATCCCGCAGAATCTCACCGTACGCATGAGAACGGAGCCTTTTTGAAAAGTTTCGACTCTTTTTTGCATTCACACGAGCAGATTACTCTTGCTGGACGAATAATGTCCTTGAGAGACCAGGGTGGAATTATTTTCGTCGATTTATTTGATGGTACTGCTCGTGTTCAAGCACTAATTAAAAAGGACGAAGTTGGCGAAGATAGTTTCGAGCTCTTTATGGAGGCAGTCGGAATAAGCGATTTTGTGGAAGTAGCTGGCAGTGCGTTTACGACAAAGCGAGGTATGAATTCTCTGCTCGGCAAATCGTGGCGAATGTTGTCAAAAAGTTTGCGCCAAGTGCCCGATGAATGGTTCGGTTTGAAAGATGAGGACGAACGATACCGAAAACGGTATCTCGATATTCTCCTGAACCCAGAGGTTGCAGAAATCATAAAAAAGCGCTCCACTTTTTGGAATGCCATTCGAGCGTTCATGCTTGAACGCGATTTCCTTGAAGTTGAGACTCCTGTGCTAGAAACTAAAACTGGAGGTGCTGAGGCGCGACCATTTACTACACACCATAAAGCACTTGATATGGAAACATATCTGCGCATTTCCACGGAGCTGTGGCATAAGAAATTGATGGTGGGTGGCGTGCCGAAAGTTTTTGAAATCGGGAGAGTTTTTAGAAACGAAGGAATGTCGTTTGAGCATGCACAAGATTATACGCACTTTGAGTTTTATGAGGCGTATCAAGACGCTCGAAAAGGCGTGCCAATGATTATTGAACTCTATCGCACTGTCGCGGAAAAAACTTTCGGCACGCTACAATTCAAAATCGGCGATTTTGACGTTGACCTTGGGAAAGAATGGGGGTCGTACGATTTTAACGACCTCATGCAAAAACAATATGGTTTCGACCCGCGCGCTGTGGATTTGCAAACAGTTCGCGCACGGCTAGATATCGAGAATATTTCTTATGAGCCAAACGCTGATATTGGGCGCGGAGTCGATCTTCTGTGGAAGAAAATCAGAAAAACTATTGGTGGTCCGGCGATTTTGACGGGTATACCCGTATATTTGGAACCGCTCGCAAAGAAGTCTGCTAAAGACGCTCGCGTTGTTGACCGTTTTCAAATTTTGATTGGTGGAAGCGAATTGGGTAAGGCGTTCAACGAACTCAATAACCCGCTTGACCAACGCGAGCGCTTTGAAAAACAGCAGTCGCTTCGAGACGCTGGCGATGACGAAGCGCAGATGGCAGATTTTGAGTACGTAGAGGCAATGGAGTATGGAATGCCGCCCATATTTGGTTTCGGCGTCTCGGAGCGTCTATTCAGTTTTTTGCTAGGCAAGAGTATACGAGAAGCTCAACTTTTCCCACTGATGCGTCCAAAAGTATAATTGTAGCCGCCCACTCAAAAATCAAAGCGAGGACAGCGCGGCACCCCCGCCTTGCAGCGCTGTCCCGCACTGCGTTTCCGACGCCGCACTGGCACGGAATCGGACTCAAAACCAATAATCCAGTTCCTCCAAGAGCTAAGCACTGCAGCCTCCAGATTCGCAAGCCTCCAAAATAAGGCTTTTCTAGCTAACAATTAGATGCAGGTAATACTCCTATAATGAATTCAAAACCCAACTATAACAACTTCGCCAAATAGCGAATTGATTCTACAGATAGTCTGTGGCGAAAAAGTGATTCATCAGTTTCTGCAATACCTGGATGGGCGCCTTTGTCCGAAAGCATGCCGTAAAGCGCGTAGAGAGAATCTTTCTCGTTCTGCGTAAGAATGCCCACAGAAACGAGTGTTTTAAGTCTCCCATTGGTGCTATCTGATGTCGAAGACTGATGTCTATTGGCAGCAAACTCTATCAGATATTCAAAAGCCTTTCTCAGTTGCGAGGACATGTCGTCCCATTTTTTCTCCCCAAAGTGGGTTTGTGCCGCTGTTAAATGGTGCCTCAGCACTTCCAAAGAATCTTTACTCATACCTTTTGCTCCCAGTGTGTTTAGCAGCTCGTGAATCTCGGTTGGGAAACTATTACCACCATTAGTTATATAGAAAATACTTAGATCGTCATTGACTCCTAAATTGAAAGATCGCAAATGTTCGTTGACTAAGGCGAGATTAGATTTTGCGGTGTAACGATGCTCGCTGAACAGTAGATTGAAGAACGAATATAACTTTTGTGGATTGCTCGAATATTTCCTTATAATGTAATTTATGGCTTCGGCTTTTGAAGATATCCATTCATCATTAGAGCCAACCAGGTACTCCTTGAACAACTTGCTCCAACCAACATTGGCTTTTACTTTCCCAAAAATACTTCCAAGCGCTATCGCGTCAGTTTCTGGGTTCATATGTGTTTATCTTTAGGTTTAAAATTTCATTAAGGGGCTTGAAATCCTCTTGGAACCGAGAATCTGGAATCCACAATTTTAAACCCAGATTCTACTGTGGAGTAAAGCAGTATTCCAGTCCAAAAACTGGGTACTGAATCGTTATGTGACCCCACCGGGAATCGAACCCGGATTTAGAGCTTGAAAAGCTCTCGTCCTAACCGTTAGACGATAGGGCCCTAAAACATTGTTGCACAATGTTCGGGCGAACAATCGCTACGCGATTGTTTTAGCCACCCACAAAACTATAGCCGAAAATTGAAAAAAGTGCTATTTTGTGGTGGTAAAAGGAGAGGTGGCTGAGTGGTCGAAGGCACCGCACTCGAAATGCGGCGTGGGGGAAACCTCACCGTGAGTTCGAATCTCACCCTCTCCGCAGATGTCCAAGTTCGAACCGAGGTAGAATAAGGGTTCTTGGACAAAAGTAATATGCAAAAACGAACATTAATCCAAATTAAGAAAGCCCTTCAAGAACTCTCGAAAAAAGGG